>NZ_CDRQNY010000013.1:0-63610 GCF_977037065.1 Butyricicoccus sp.
CTTCCTGAGCGCTTACCTTTTCGTTCGGAACGAACTTGGTGTTGCTCTTACCAGCAATGATGCCCAGAGACTGGCAGTACTTGATGTAGCCGCGAGCCCAGTGGGAGCCAATGTCGGTGAACGAGGTCTTGTCGTCGTTGTACGCAGAAGCGTCAGAATTACCGGTGCGCAGAACGTAGATCATCTTCGCCATCTCCGCACGGGTTACGGTACCGTTCGGCTTGAAAGAGCCATCGTCGTAGCCGTTAACTACGCCCAACGATACCAGAGTGTTCACAACTTCGGACTTAACCTTAATGTCAGCCGAATCCGTGAACGCTGCACCAGCAAACATGGTGAATGCGCAAGCAAACGCCAGTACCAGTGCAAGAACCTTTTTGAGATTCGCGGGAAAATCGCAAAAAGACTTTAAACACCTGAAAATGCCGGAAAATAGACGGTGCATGCAACAATTTCGCAAAAACAAAACCGCTGCAAACATCCACAAACTGGATATCTGCGGCGGAATATGTACCGAAAAATCAACAGAAAAAATTTTAATATTGCTTCACAGCCTGAAACCGCCCATTGGGACTATCCCGAATTCTGTGTAACCGCCAAAATGCGGTGTAAAATAGAACTTATATTTCAAGGCGGGAGCGGCGTTGGCTGCGCCCGCCTTGTCTACAACATAACGCCAACAGGGGCGGAAGTCAAGGGGCACCCTCGTTCATTGGAGCCTCGCCGGCGGCGTAGCGCCCCTTGCCCTTTGAGCCGGGTTGTTAATCAGGCATCCGATCCTCGAAGTAGATTGCCAGCTGGGTATGAATCATGCTCCAGTCCTGTCTGCGGCCGGTCCACTTTTTCGTGATGTCGATCATCGCCAGATACAGCATTTTGAAAAGGCTGTCATCGGTCGGAAACACGGATTTCGACTCGGTTACCTTCCTGAGCTGACGGTTAAAGCCTTCGATAGTGTTGGTTGTATAGATCAGCCGCCGAAGTTCTTGAGGAAACTTAAAATAAGTGCTGAGATTTGCCCAGTTATCCCTCCACGACTGAGAAATCTTGGGGTATTTCTTGTCCCAGTGTTTTGCAAACGTGTCTAACGCGTCCAAAGCAGCCGATTCATCCACCGCTGCGTAGACTGCTTTCAAGTCAGCCATAAGCGCCTTCAAATCCTTGTAGGAGACATATTTGCTGGAATTTCGAATCTGATGGATGATGCAGTTCTGGATTTCCGTCTTGGGATAGACCGCCTCGATCGCCGCAGAAAAACCGGTCAAATTATCCGTACAGGCAATGAAAATATCCTCGACGCCCCGATTTTTCAGGCTGCTCAGTACGGTAGCCCAGAATTTCGCACTTTCGTTCTCGCCAACCCACATTCCCAGAACATCCTTCCGACCATCAAGATCAATACCGATGGCGATATAGACGGCCTTCTTTACGATCTGGCCTTCACTGCGGACATGGTAGTGAATCGCATCCAGAAAAACAACTGCATAGACCGATTCCAGAGGCCTCTGCTGTCACTCTTTCGCTGCGGGAGGGATTTTATCTGTGATACGGCTTACGGTCGTATCACAGACATCTACGCCGTAGATATCCTGAATATGCGCTTCAATGTCACCGGTGGTCATGCCTTTGGCATACATGGACAGAATCTTCTCCTCGATGTCCTGGCTGATGCTGGTCTGACTTTTCCGCAGCACCTTGGGGTCAAATTCGCTCTTGCGATCCCGCGGCACAGATACCTCTACATCACCCAAACGGGCGCGCAGGGTTTTGCTGCTGTGCCCGTTCCGGCTGTTATCCGTGTCCTTGTTCTTGTAGTCATACCGGCTGTAGCCCAGCTGATCGTCCAGCTCGGCTTCCAGACCGTTTTCCATGAACTCCGCGATAGTGTCTTTGAACAGTTCCTGAATGTCATCCATGCTGCCTACATTCGCCAGCTGCAGCAGCTCACGAATTTTTTCGCGACGTGTGTTTTCTTCTGGGGTTCTTTTCCTTCTTGCCATTGTGATTACCTCCGTCATCCTGCTTCTATTCTACACCTTGTTGGAGGTCTACACAAAGTTTGGGATGGAGTCCGCCCGTTCCACCGTTACAACAGCCTGCTCTTGCGTATACCCATCCTTAGGACGGAACCGGTTATTCTCCTTGCCCGGCATAATGCCGATCTCGCGCATCGCATACACGCTGCTGCGTGCCCAATCGCCAAGCTGGGTATCATCGGCGTTTGGTTTATCGCTTGCAGCACCGACTCCCGCCGCCATGCTGCCCGCAATCAGCGCGGCTGCACACAAATAACGCCGTTTTTCATAAAAAATATCTCCTGCCTGTGAAGTTCTTCACTTACTATAACCGTTAGACGGGAGAAGTGTGACAAAGTTCTCTCAAAAAACCTATTTTCGTGTCACAGTTGACAGGGGCAGAAGGGTTATATACTATATATAGTATATAAATTCATTTGGCAAGGGGATAGGGAACATGAAAAAACGAATGGTTATGCTGTCCGCGCTCGTGCTATGCGGCTGTATGCTGATGCAGATACCGCATCGCTCGGCATCGTCACCGGCTGCGAGAATGGCACGTTTCAGCTGACGCGCGAGCTTTCGCATTAGGAGGCAGCAGTGATTCTGCACCGACTGTACAACGTGCTGTACGGCACGGTTCCGAGCGAAAATTCTGCGAAAATCTATGCCGACAACGCAGTATCGGCCTTTGGACGAAGAATTCGGTTTACGCGATGCAGCAGGGCGGCATCCTGCAGGGCAAGAGCGGCAGCAAATTCTGCCCGAAGGATGGCTGCACCATCGAGCAGGCGCTCGTCATTATGCTGTACATGACGCAGAAGGCGTAATCAGGGAGGAAAATCATGCGTATTGTGAAAAAATACTGGCTGCCGCTGTTGGCGCTTGTGCTTGCGATTGGACTGGCGGCCTGGCGAATCGGCTATCTGGAGCGGACGAACACGTCGCTCAGCATAGAAATCGGCAGCAGGGAAGCCCTGCAGAACGGAGAGCCGATCACGTTGGAGAATCCGGTTATTTTGTACAAAAACGAGCCATATATCCCACTTTACGAGGTTGTAGAGCGTCTCGGCGGTACGACAGACGGCAAAACCTACATACTGCACGGTGCTGAGACCGCTGTCTCCGGCGTGGAACGAAATGGCATATTGTACACGCCGTTTTCGTACCTATGGGATAGTCATATTCCGCAGATACGGTGGGATAAGAGCCGCAACCGCGTTATCATCACCGAGGCACCGGATGAAATTCCACTGACCCGCCGGTGGCTGTTCTGGCGGCACAAAACCGTGCGCGGACTGCGTGTCGGAGACAGCGAAGCACGGTTCCTCGATCTGTACGGCTCACTTGACGCACGGGACGAAATGATGATTGACTTGCTGCATGTCACCATCGAAAACGGTGTCGTCACCGAGATTTCCATGGGACGTTATGAGTAAGCAAAAAGGACTTCGTAAAAACGAAGTCCTTTTTATTGGTTACTTGATTGCCTGATACATGCGCTCGATGGTCACAATGGACTGCTCTGCGGTGTAGCCGTCGGTCGGGCAGAACCGATTATTTTCCTTGCCCTGCATGATGCCGGTCTGGCGCATGGCGTAAACGCTGCCGCGTGCCCAGTCGCCGATTTTGGCATCGTCAGCGAAGGCCTTTTCGGAAACCACGTCCGTTTTGCCGCCGAGTACCTGATACAGCCGGTCAAGCATGGCGGCAGCCTCCTGGCGGGAGATGGTCTTGTACGGACGGAAGGTGCCGTCCTCGTAGCCGGTGACAATGCCGAGTACGGCGGCATTGTTCACGTTCGGGTCGTCCCTGCAATCGGTGAACTTGGTTTCCAGAGCCGGAATCTCCTTGTTGGGATAAATCTTGTTGTACAGGTTCATCGCCAGCTTGGTGAAGTTTTCGCGGGTAATGTCCAGCTTGGGATAGGAGAACGACTCGGTGAGACCGTGCTCTTCTGCGGCAGCTACTTCGGTCTTGGCCCAGCTGCTGTACTCCTTGACGTTTGCGGGCAGCAGGGTTTCGCCGCCCTTGCCATCCAGCAGATAAGATTTTGTGCCTCTGCTGCGTGTGCCGATAAAGTGCTGATCGTACCAGAAAATCTGGTTGAAGTCATGCTTGCCGACAAATTTTTCGGTTTTCGGGTCGAACAGACCGCAGGTGCCGTTGCCGTCCGCGCCTGCCTTGCCAACACGTTCCCACTTAGTACTTCCAGTCTTGGCGATGAAGAAATCAGCGTACCAGTCCGGTACCATGTCGATGTCGTCGAGAATGATGTTCATGTCTTTGTCAGCCAGAGCAAAGAAGGTGACATCCTCAACCTGTGTGGTTGGACCATCGCCGGAATACGGGTCATATACCGGCTTTTTCGCGTTTTTGAAGAGCACGAACACATTGCTGTTTGGCTCATACGTCGCAAGCTCATAACCGGACGGCAGCTTCATCGGCGTCAGTTTGCCGGTTTCATCGGCGAACCAGTAGTTGGGGCGATGATCAGCGTCGTACTGGCTAACCAGTGTTTCCGTGCCGTCAAGCGCAATGTAATAATCGTACTCCACAGGAACAACCAGCTTGCCGGTCGTTTTGTCCAGAATACCATACTTGTGTGTGCTGTCAGCTGTTAGGTTAACCAAATACTGTTTCGCGTTGAGGTTCGAGAGGATGATTTCGCAGTTTTCGCCGGTAAAGCCGAGTGTTTTCAACTGACCGTAATCCTTGATCTCCTGCTGTACCTTAGTCATAGCCGATTGCAGCGTATCCTGTGCCGAACTGGACAGTTCCGCCGCCTGTGCCGAGAACAGCAATGCACCGCTTACCACAACACCGAGTAACGCCTTCTGAAACCGTTTCATATTTTTCCTCCTTTTCACTGTTAATGCTTATACTCTCTATCCTGATGACAATAACAAATGCCATCGACAGCACGGCTGCTGCTGCGGTGGGGGAATTGCCATATATTAGCTTAGACGTTTGTTCCGTATGGTTTGTTCCGCATGTTTCAAAAATTTTTTCTCTGACATCGAATTGGTACGTCAAATGCATAGCCGGAACGGCATGAAAAGCGTATCGTATGCTCATTTCTGCACAGGAGAACTGTTATATTTATTGTATAGCTTTTTCCGGAAGGACGCAACAGGAAAGCAGCAGAGGCGGGATTGAAAAATCCTCAAACCGGCAGCGCACATGTTTGACAGACCGTGCCCGTTCTGGTATAATATTTACACGCCGCCATGGCGGAACTGGTAGACGCAGGGGACTTAAAATCCCCCGGAGTTAAACCCGTGCCGGTTCGATTCCGGCTGGCGGCACCAGAAAAACCCCGTATTTCTTACGAAATACGGGGTTTTTCTGTTAGTTTGATTTAATTCTTATTAAATACAGACTTGTTCAGTGCGCCGTCCTGATGCGCCACGATCGTGGTGCAGACAGCGTCGCCGGTGATATTAACGGCAGTACGCGCCATATCGAGGATACGGTCGATACCCATGATCAGACCGATTCCGGCAACCGGCAGACCGACCGAATCGAATACCATCGCCAACGTAACCAGACCAACCGACGGCACGCCTGCGGTACCGATGGAGGCGAGCGTTGCGGTCGCAATAACGGTCAGATAATCCGCAGGGGTCAGCTGGATGCCGAACGCCTGTGCAACGAATACAACGGCAACGCCCTGCATGATGGACGTACCATCCATGTTGATGGTCGCGCCGAGCGGGATGGTGAAGGACGAAATACGGCGGTTGACGCCGATTTTTTCCTCCAGCGTGTCGATATTCATCGGGATAGTGGCGTTAGAGGTAGCGGTCGAGAACGCAAAGCCCATAACCGGAGCGAATTTCTTGAGGAAACGCAGCGGATTGAGTCTCGTAAGCAGCGCCAGCAGAATCTGGTATACGCCGCAGCACTGGATGAACAGCGCCAGCAGCACCGCGCCCATGTACTTGAACATTGGCACCATGGCGGAGAAACCGAGACCGGCAAAGGTCTTAGAGATCAGGCAGAATACACCAATGGGAGCCAGACCCATGACCATCATGGTCATTTCCATCATAATATCGTTGCCCTGCTGGAAGAAGTTCGTTACCAGCTGGGTCTTATCCTGCAGCTTGGCGAGGATAACGCCGACGATCAGTGCAAACACGATAACCTGCAGCATTTCGCCGTTGGCGAGCGCACCGATCGGGTTTTTCGGGATGATGTTCAGCAGGGTTTCCGCAAAGCTGACCGAATCCGAAGAAGCGGTGACTTCGGCGGTCTGGATCTGCGACATATCCAAGCCCATGCCCGGCTTGATCAGCAGACCGATGCCGAGTGCAACGGCAACTGCCATCATCGTGGTGAAAATGTAGAAGCCGATGATTTTTACGCCGACCTTGCCGAGCGTTTTACTGTCGCCGATGGCAGTAGCGCCGCAGATCAGCGAGCAGAATACCAGCGGTACGACCAGCATCTGCATCAGGCGGATAAAGCCCTGACCAACAACATAAAATACGCCGTTTACTAGCACGTTCTGCACAAACTCCACATCAGCTGCAAACATATTGAGCGCAATGCCGACAATCGCACCGGCAATCAGCGAGATGAAGATCTTTGTAGTCAGACCGAGTTTCTTTTTCTCTTTTACTTCATTCATTTATTTACTCCCGTCTTCCGGTGAGCCATGTATTCGCTCAGCGCGTCATGCCAGTCCGGCATTTGATACAAACCAGTGATACGCAGCATCATGTTATCCAACAGCGTAAAGCGCGGACGCAGCGCAGTGTTCTCGGAGGCCGAGGTGACTGGCACATTTTCCTTGCCGGCGAGACGCAGAATTTCGCGGGCGTACTCTGCACGGGAGCACGAGCCGTCGCACGATGCGTGAAACAGGCCGTACTCGCGGCTGTGCATCAGGCGGTCGATAAAGCCGGCGAGCGCTTTCGCCGAGGTCGGGGAGGAAATCTCATCCTCCGGCAGATGGACCGCGCCTTCCTTTGCCGCCGTATCGAGCACGCGGTCAACAAAGTCGTACGAGCCGACGCCGTACAGCCACGACGAACGCACAATAACATGCTTGTCGGTCAGTTCGCGCACGAGCTTTTCACCGGCGTACTTGCTCTTGCCGTACATCGTGGTCGGATGGGGATCGTCAAACTCACAGAAAGCCTTGGCCTCGTCGCCGCCGAATACGTCGTCGGTCGAGATCTGAATGAATTTTGCGTCGATGCGTCTTGCAGCGGTCGCCAGATTGCGGGCGCCGATGGCGTTGATCTTATACGCTTCTTCGGGGTTCTCCTCGCAGGCCTGCACGTCGGTCAGACCGGCACAGTTGATGATGACATCCGGATGGTTAATATCGGCAAAACGACCGACAACGGATACATCCTCAACCGGTACATCGCGGTCGCTGGTTACCAGCTTATATGCTGTGTTGCCGCCGAAACGATGACTAAGCGCGGAACCCAGTCTGCCGCTTGCTCCCGCGATCCAAACGCGGGTTGTAATACTGTTCATAAAACACCTCTCCTGTCGGCTCGGTGCAGCGGAACTGCTCCGGCGCGCATTACCCATTTTATGGGCTGTATATTCAGTATAGCACAAAATCGTTAAAAAAACAACAAAATATGCGGTCTCTTTGCATAAGTATGCTCGAATTCCTGCAAACTATCCGATTTGTACAAAACTTCTTTGTATTTTTATACAAACTGACAAGACCGCTCAGCCGAAGAAAAGAAACAGCCAAAAGCGAGGAGAATTTTTTGGGAATATGGACGGCCAATATCTGTCAGCGCTATGATATCCGTACACCGATTGACGGTATCCGCGGCATGGTCGAGATCAGCCGCCATTATGCGGAAAATGCTGTAGATCACCTCTCTGCATACGAAGCGGGGAGATGGTTTATTTTATATGAAAACATCTGATTTTTATTGTGCAGAATGCTGTAAAAACCTGCGTTGACCTATGCGGTTTTCGGTGATATAATTAACGGATAACAGTGTGGATTGAATCACATAATTTGCCAAGCGTTATTTTGTCTCGAAGGAGGAGCAGGAAATGAAACCGGTTCTGGAGGTTTGTGTCCACTCGGTTGAGTCTGCGGTAAGCGCGGAGCGCGGCGGTGCTATGCGGTTGGAGTTATGCGCAAATTTAATGATCGGCGGTACTTCACCGGATGAGGATCTGTTCCGCATGGTGCGGGAACGGGTTTCCGTACCGGTTCGTGTGCTGCTGCGTCCGCGCTGCGGCGATTTTTTGTATACGGAAAGCGAATTTGAGCTGCTCTGCCGTCAGGTGAAGCGCTTTGCCGCGCTCGGCGCGGACGGCATTGTCATCGGCGTGCTCACACCCGAGGGTGATCTTGACGAGGCGCGCATGGAAAAGCTGATCGCGCTTGCAGGCGGCTGCGGTGTGACGCTGCACCGTGCGTTCGATGTCTGCCGCGACCCGTTTGCGGCGTTGGAAACCGCAAAGCTGCTGGGTGTGGATACCATTCTGACCTCAGGGCAGCAGGCGGACTGCACCGCAGGCGCGGATTTACTGCGCGCGCTGGTTGCAAAAGCAGGAGAGGATGTGCAGATTCTGGTCGGTGCAGGCGTAAATGCTGCGGTAATCCGCGCATTGCAGCCGAAAACAGGCGCGAATGCCTTTCATCTTTCCGCAAAGCGGGTGGAAAACAGCAGAATGCAGTTTCGGCGCGAAAATGTGACGATGGGACTGCCCGGATTGAGCGAATTCAGTCTGTGGCGGTGTGATGAAAATGCAGTCCGTGCGGCGCGTGAAGCGTTTGATGCGTGCTGCGGTGCGGGGCAGGAGGCGCGGACGTGAAAATAGAAAAGGTACTCAACAACAATGTTGTAGTCGCGCTAGATGAAAACGGTGCGGAGACCGTGCTGATGGGGCGCGGTCTGGGCTTCGGCCGCCGCGCAGGTGACGAAGCACCGCCGGACAAGGTAGAAAAGCGGTTCACACTGCACTCGGATCAGCTTTCCGACCGGTTCCAGCAGCTGATAACAAGCATTCCGCTGCCGCATTTCCTGATGAGCGAACGCATTATCAACCATGCGAAGATCGCGCTCGGCAAGGAGCTGTCGGACAGCATTTACGTTACGCTGCCCGATCATATCTCGGCGGCCGTCAACCGCTACAAGGAGGGCATTGTGCTGCCCAATCCGCTGCTGTGGGACATCCGGCAGCTGTACAAGGACGAATTCCGCGTGGGACTCAAGGCGAATGAAATCGTCAAGGAGGAGACCGGCGTGGAGTTTACGGATGATGAGGCAGCGTTTATCGCGCTGCACTTTGTCAATGCACAACTCGGCGGTGAAATCCGCGATATTTACGACATGACCTATCTGCTGCAGGCGGTTTTCCGCATCGTTTACGATGAATACGGTTTCCGTCCGGATGATGAATCACTCAATTACTACCGGTTTGTCACGCACCTCAAGTTCTACGCACGGCGTATCGTCAGCGGAGAAGGCTACGGCGATGAGGACAGCGATCTGCTCGATGTGGTGCGGTTCAAGTACCCGAAGGCGTATGCCTGTGCGGACAAGATTCGCGTGTACGTCCAGAGGGAGAAAAATTTCCACTCCGGACAGAATGAGTTGCTGTATCTCACCATCCACATCGCCCGTGTGATGGAGCACATTGATGATAAAAAATAATCACGGAGTCCGTGCTGTACAAGCAGTACGGACTTGTTTTTTGTGCAAAGTGCAGAAAAACAACGAGAAAATTTGGTAACTAATTCGACAGGTTGCTCTTGCCAAGGCGAGAAAAGTTTGTTATACTGCAATTAACAAGTAAACAGTATCCGTTTGAAATGGATTGTTACCGCTTCGGCGGGCAAAACCAGATTTCTCGCAGAAGTTGCTATCAAAGAGCAAGTTGTATCTGCGCAGAAGTTTGGTTCTTTTTATTTTCTGTATGTTTTCGGACAAAACAGGCATACTTAAGGCAACACCGCACAATTTACTCGCAAATCACTCGTGTTCAATCATGCGGTATTGCCGAATCAAAAAGGTTGTGAGCTAAATGTTTGGTAAACTGAAAAATCTGTTTGGCGGCGACAGCGGCATCGAGATAACGGCGCCGGTTGCCGGCAAGGTGGTAGCACTGGAGGACGTACCCGATCCCACGTTCGCACAGGGCATTCTCGGTCCGGGCATTGCAATCGAGCCGACCGAAGGACGCATTGTTGCTCCGGCGGACGGCACGGTGGATGTGATGTTTGAGACCGGTCACGCGGTATCGCTGACCACGACGAGCGGTGCAGAGCTGCTCATCCATGTTGGCATCGACACCGTACAGCTGGAGGGCAGGCATTACAAGGCCTGCTGCAAGGCCGGTGATCAGGTCAGGAAGGGCGACACGCTGATCGAATTTGACCCGGAGGCCATCAAGGCCGAAGGCTACAAGATCGTAACGCCGGTTTTAATCTGCAATCCGGATACGTTCAAGGACGTAAAATCCGTGGCAGGAGAAACGGTTTCTGCAGGCGACGCACTGCTGCACCTGGAAACCAAGTAACGGAAAGGAAGTAATTCTGAGATGAAGACCATTGAATATACGATTACGGATGCACTGGGCATCCACGCTCGACCGGCCGGACTGCTGGTCAAGGAGGCAGGCAAGTTTGCCTCGAAAATCATGATCGCCAGCCCGAAAAAGGAAGTCGATGCCAAGCGCATCATGGGCGTGATGGGACTCGGCGTTAAGGGCGGCGATACCGTAAAGCTTACCATCGAGGGTGAGGACGAGGAGACCGCTGCAGCTGCAATGCAGGCGTTCCTCGAGAGTAATTTGTAAGGATTTCATTTCGCTGGGTGTGAACGGCGATGAAATAGGGGGACGGAAACGGAGTTCGGCTCTCCCATCCGTCAACACAATCGGCCGCTTCGGCGGTCCACAAAATAAGGAGGGGAAACTCTTATGATGAAAAAACTGCAAAAGCTGGGCAAGGCTTTGATGCTGCCGGTAGCTGCGCTGCCGATCTGCGGTATCCTGATGGGTCTCGGCTACGCGATCGCTCCGGGCGTTATGGGCGTGCCGGGTGCGGCCACGAGCGGTGCACTGTATAACATTGGCTTCCTGTTGATAAAGGCAGGCGGCGCGCTGATTGACAATATGGCATGGCTGTTTGTCATCGGTGTTGCAGTCGGACTATCCGACGACCGCGAGGGTACCTCGGCACTGGCCGGTCTGGTATCCTGGCTGATGATGACCAACCTGCTGAGCACCGGCGTTGTTACCACGCTGATGCCCGCAATCGCGGATGATCCGGTAAAAACGCTGGCATTTGACAAGATCCAGAACGTATTTATCGCTATCATCGCCGGTATCATCGGTTCGAGCTGCTACAACCGCTTCAAAAATGCGAAACTTCCGGACTGGCTGGCATTCTTCAGCGGCAAGCGCTGCGTTGCCATCGTAACCGGTCTGGTTTCCATCGCGGTATCCGTTGTTCTGCTGTTCGTATGGCCGATCATCTTCAGCGCTCTGGTAGCTGTTGGCGAAGGCATCATCGGCATGGACGGCATCGGCGCCGGCATCTATGCATTCCTCAACCGACTGCTCATCCCGACCGGCCTGCACCACGCACTCAACAACGTATTCTGGTTCGATACCATCGGCCTTGGCGACCTGCAGAACTACTGGGCCGGCTTTCAGACCGGCGATGTCGGCATCACCGGCAATGTCATTGGCTGGAGCCTCGGTATGTATATGTCCGGCTTCTTCCCCTGCATGATGTTCGGTGTTGCCGGTGCGGCTCTCGCGATGATCAAGGCGGCCAAGAACAAAAAGGCTGCTATCGGTCTGGTCCTGTCCGCTGCCATCTGTGCATTCATCTGCGGCGTTACCGAGCCGTTTGAGTTCGGCTTCATGTTCCTGTGCTTCCCGCTGTATGTTGTTTATGCTGCTCTGTACGGCATTTTCGCCATTATCACCTACTATGTCGGCTTCCGTGCAGGCTTCTGCTTCTCCGCAGGCGCGACCGACCTCGTATTCTCGTCCTTCCTGCCGGCAGCGAACAACACGCTGATGATCATCCCGCTGGGTATCGCAGCATTCGTTGTATTCTACCTGGTATTCTACTTTGCGATCACCAAGTTCAACCTCAAGACCCCGGGCCGTGAGGATGAAGAAGCCGACTTCGCAGAGGTTGACAAGAATGCCAAGCTGGCAAATAACGACTTCACCGCAATTGCAGCTGCAGTCCTCGAAGGTCTGGGCGGCAAGGAAAATGTAGCATCTCTGGATAACTGCATTACCCGTCTGCGTCTGGAAGTCAAGGACGGCACGCTCGTCAACGAGAAGAAGATCAAGGCTGCAGGCGTGGCAGGCGTAATGCGTCCGTCGCAGACCGCAGTTCAGGTTATCATTGGCACCAAGGTCCAGTTCGTAGCCGACGAAATGGCAAAGATGCTGAAGTAACACTGAAAGCAATTTAACGCAGTTTGAAGTGCTCGCACACGGTTTGGAAATACAGCCGCGTGGGAACACCGAACTGTTAAGAAATCGCAACCAATCGAACTAACCTATCTTGTTTGCATATCACGATTGCGCTCCGCGCAATGGAAAGGGCGGGCACATTGCCTGCCCTTTCTATTTCCGGAGACAGAGGAAAGAGGTATTCCATGAAAATCATTCGCGCAAAGGACTACAACGACATGAGCCGCAAGGCAGCCAACATCATCTCAGCACAGGTTATTCTCAAGCCGGATTCCGTACTCGGTCTGGCAACCGGTTCGTCGCCGATCGGCATTTACGAGCAGCTGATTAAATGGTATAACAAGGGTGATGTGGATTTCGGCGGCTGCACGACCTTCAATCTGGACGAATACCGCGGCCTGACACCCGATCACGACCAGAGCTATCACTATTTCATGCACAAAAACTTCTTCGACGCGGTGAATGTGCCGGCAGAGCGCATCAATCTGCCGGACGGCGCGCAGCTTGACGCCGAGCGGGAGTGCAAGCGCTACGATGCGGCCATCAAGGCGGCTGGCGGCATTGACCTGCAGTTGCTCGGCATGGGTCTGAACGGACACATCGGCTTCAACGAGCCGGACGAGTATTTCTCCAAGGGCACGCATTGCGTGAACCTGACCGAGTCCACCATCGAGGCCAACAAACGCTTTTTCGCGTCGGCGGATGACGTGCCGCGGCAGGCCTATACCATGGGCGTGCAGACCATCATGCTGGCACGGCGCATCGTGCTGGTGGTTTCCGGTGAAAACAAGGCAGAGACCGTCCGCGAAGCGTTCTTCGGTCCGGTAACGCCTCAGGTTCCGGCATCCATCCTGCAGCTGCACACCGATGTTTCCATCGTAGCGGACGAGGCGGCACTGTCTAAGTGCGGCGATTTGCTCTAAAAAGGAAGCGAAGTTATGGAATTTAGCAATTTGAGGGTATATCAGCCGGATGGCACGTTCAAAACCGGCGGACTGTCCATCTCGGGCGAGCGGATTGCATCCGCAGAGGTGAGCGCGGACGCGGTGGATATGGGCGGTCTGTACGCCGTGCCCGGACTGGTCGATCTGCACTTTCACGGCTGCATGGGCCGCGATTTCTGCGACGGCACGCATGAGGCTATCTCTACACTGGCAAAGTATCAGGCGCAGATCGGCGTGGCCGCCATCTGTCCGGCGACTATGACCTATCCCGAGGACAAGCTGACACAGATTGCCGAAGCCGCCGCAAGCTATCAGGCGGAGAGCAATGACGCGGCGCTTGTGGGCATCAACATGGAAGGCCCGTTCATTTCTGAGGCGAAAAAGGGTGCGCAGAACGGCGCTTACCTGCACGCACCGGACGCGGCCATGTTCCGCCGGGTGCAGGAAAAATCCGGCGGCCTGTTCAAGCTGTGCGACCTGGCGCCCGAGCTGCCGGGTTCGATGGAGACCATTGACGAGCTGGCGGGCGAGGTGCGTATCTCGATTGCACACACGACAGCGGATTACGACACCGCCTGCGAAGCCTTCAAGCACGGTGCCCGTCAGGTGACGCATTTGTATAACGGCATGAATGAGTGTCTGCACCGGTCTCCCGGCGTGATGGGCGCGGCGTTTGACAACGAAAACGTGGCTGTGGAACTCATCGCGGACGGCGTGCATGTGCATCCGTCGGTCGTTCGTGCGACGTTCCGGCTGTTTGAGAACCGCGTCATCCTGATTTCGGACAGCATGATGGCGACCGGACTCGATGACGGCGAGTATTCGCTCGGCGGACAGGCGGTTACCGTGCGCGGCAACCTCGCCACGCTGCACGACGGCACGATTGCGGGTTCCGCGACCAACCTGATGGACTGCGTGCGCTCGGCAGTCAAAATGGGCGTTCCGCTCGGTCAGGCGATTCGCTCCGCGTCCACCAATCCGGCGCGCGCTATTGGCGTTGAGCACGATTACGGCTCACTCGAGCCGGGCAAGCTGGCGAATGTGCTCCTGCTGGATGAGGAGCTGAACATTCACACGATTCTGCTGCGCGGCAGAATGCTGGGCTGAACAGCGATTTGATAAAGAAATGAAATGAAAAGAAACCGGCATCGGAAGATGCCGGTTTTGCGTTGTTTTGGTTGTACGGTGCGGAAAACTGGAAGCTATTGATCTTCTGAATCTAATCCAAGTCCTTTCAGCTCTTTTTCGTTTTGGATATCTTCATCGGTTTTCTTTCCGGTGATAGCACGGTAGGCATTCTTTAATGCCATTTTTCACTGCCCATTTGATAACGAAATACAGCGCAATCAAAATGATAATTGCGGTTCCTCCGCTTATGCCTAATTCATTCCACATGATTCAATTCTCCCAAACGCCTTACTTCTTCCGCTTTTTCTTCTTCTGCACGCTGTACCCGAACTTGCCGAGATACTTGCCGAGCGCAAAATACTCGCCGTGGGAGTACATGATAAGGTTCGCGTCATTGATATGGAACCGGTCGTTTTCATCCAGAAATTCGTCATCAACCGTCACGCCGACTACCTCGGCGATGAACATGGTATGGCTGCCGAGTGCGAGGCTCTCGGTCACGCGGCAGGCGATGTTGACCGGGCTTTCCGCGATAGCGGGTGCGCTGACATGCTCGACCGGCATGGGTGTCAGACCGGTTTTCGCAAATTTGTCCACATCACGGCCGCTGACAACGCCGCAGTAGTCGCAGGCGCGCGCCAGCTTCTCGGTGGTGAGATTGATGACAAATTCACCGGTTTTCTCGATAATATCGTAAGAATACCGTGACGGACGGACCGAAATTGACACCATCGGCGGGTTGGTGCAGATCGTACCCGCCCAAGCCACCGTGATGATGTTGGGACGGTGCGCTTCATCGGCAACGCTGACCATCACCGCCGGAACGGGATTGAGCATGTTGCCGGGCTTCCAGCTTTGTTTACCCATGTTTATCTCCTTTATTGTGCGCGGGATAGACGGCGCGCAGTTGTTTTGAAGGTCTGATTACGTCAGCGGCTGCACCGTATAGCGGAGCCGTGCGGGCGAGTGCGGATACCGACGGTAAAACGCGCTTACCAGTCGGTCGGCGACCATGCGGCTGTTTTCGTAATTCGCCTGCGGCAGCAGGATGATATACTGCGAAATGCTGCATCGAGCGATCACATCGCCGCGGCGCAGATTGTTCTGGACAAGCACTTGCAGATTGTTCATTGCGGGGTCCAGACTGCGGCGTGCAAGCATTTCGCCGTCCTTGCCGGAGACCGACAGCAGGCAGATATTCGCTGAATGGCCGTTTCGCGCGATTGAACGGGCTTCGGCACGGTACAGAATCTTGAAAAAGTCGTATTCGCATACCATGGCGCCGCCGTGCGGCGCGGGCTCCTCAAGCTGAGAGCAAACCTCGTCCATGGTCAGTGTGCGGTCGTTTACGGTGCGTGTCGCCTGACGATACAGTGTGCGCAGCGTCTCGGACGGCATAACGCCGAAATGCGCAAACAGCAGCTCGCTCATTTCCTCGTAGACCGACATAGTGCCCTTCATATCGCCGGTGCGGAGCAGACCACGCATGAGGTGCTCATACAGGTCCTCTTGATACGGCTCAATATGAATCGCCTGATGGCACAGCGCAACGGCTTCGGCGGTGCGTTCCTGCTTTTCAAGCAGTTCGATCGCCCCGGCTGCCGTACGGGTGTACAGGCTGTGATAGTAGGCCACGATTGGAATGGTCCAGATTTCATCGGTCATGCGAGGAAGCGGATCGCCGGTATACAGCGCCAGTGCAGCCTGATACTCTGCCAGACGGACATCGTCATCTCCGGCGGCTTCGGCGGCATGAAAATGCGCCTCGAAGTCCTCAACATCGAGAGAAAGCGGTATAACGTTGTTCCAGAAGTATCGTCCTGCTTTGCGGCGGATGAGCAGGCGGCCAAGTCCCGGCTGCAGTTTATCCAGCGCGGTACGAATGCGGTGAAAGATTGATTTGAGCGCATTTCCGGGATCCGCGCTTTTCTCGCCGTTGCTCCAGTATAGATGGATCAGCTCCTCCTGAGCGAACGAGCGGCCGTGGTTATACAGCATATAGGCCAACAGTGACCATACCCGGCGGGAACGGTCGTCGCTGTCGGAAATGGTGCGGTCGCCGTATCGAAGGGTAAACTGCCCGAGCATCTGCACTTGTAATGTAGGTCCGTTCATCTTTGCTCCCCACCTTTGTATGATGTGTTCGCAGATTGACGCGCATGACCGATTACGAAGTCATACGGCATATATTAAAAATATACCACGAAACCGGCAAAAATGCAAACCGGAGAACAGGGAACAGAGGAGTTCCTGCAGGTGCAGCCGCAGATTTGAGGGAGAACTGCCGTTGAGAAGAGAGCGCATAAAATAACATAGTATATGGATTGATTCTGAGGAAAATGCGAAAATGCAGCATGATTTACACTAAAAAGAACGCACGTTCTTTATTGTATGTTCAATTCACTCTGTACGGATAGGAGCAAGGGCAGGGTAGCAGGCTTGCAGACAATACGCTCTGCTTGGACGCCGACCGGAACAATATGGACAGCCATCCCCGCGAATCCGCTTGCTGATGGAACTCTGTCAGACATGTCCCTTCTCGCATTGCCACTCATGGCCTTTTCACATTTCCACCCAAATTTCTTATTGGATTGCCCTGCTATCTCACTGGGCAAAGCGGCAAATTCTTTGTGGGGTGTCAGATTCAAATAAGCGCAGGCTCCGGCGGCCTCACCAAGCCGCATCGCGTCCCAGTTCTCGGATGACAGATGGGGCATCTGCTGTTTCGGGAATTGGTGCGGGAACAGATGGCTGCTTTCCAAACATGTCCTTCCGAACAGATCCAGTATACTTTCTTTTCAGAGCCGGGCACTACATCATAAGGTGTCAGAGGGGAATTTAACGCAGAATGCCACTCCGCGGCAATTTCCGGCCGGAGCACTGCCAGGAAGTTTTTCTCATACGCCTGAAGATTGGCACAGAACGGACAGTTTGAGCGGCGTTTGGTCCTGTTAGCGATCGTTGCTCGATACTCCTGCTGACATTTTGGACAGTGCCACCAAACTTTTCGAGGTGAACCGCTGAATACAGTATCAGGCTTGTCGGCGTTGCGGGTGCTCCACTCCAACGCGATTGCAGGATATTCTACCGCCAGAGTGCGTTTCTTTCGCTCATGAAAATACATTTGATTAATTGCATATTGATCCCGTCGGTGATGAAAATCAAGCGGCTGTAAATCAAGATAGCAAAATACAGAGGCGATCATTTGGTCAAGATGCCTATCCTGCTCATCAAACCGATACAGAATTTTCGTCTTCTGCAATACAACCGGCTCAGCTAGCTCCCGGCTGTCACAGATCCGAAGCACCTGATATCCCGCCTCTCGCAGGGCGCGGTCTTTCCGTTCTGCCCTCTCTCTGGCCGCCAGACTGCTGTGATAATAGTACCCATCATGTTCCAGCACCAATTTGTGTTCAGGCAAAAAAATATCCATATTCTCAATTTTCAACTGAAAAACCCCTTTCCGACAGAGCGGAAAGGGGTTTGTTTATGCGATTTTGGAGAATAACATAACAGCAAGGCCGAGCACGACAAGAATCACGCCGGTGGCGCGGTTGAGCGTTTTCGGGCTGGCCTTATTGGCGAACACGGCAGCGATGCGTGCCCACACGAGCGTGAAGATCACGCACAGAGTCCAGATCAGCGGGTCAGGCATTCCACCAATGGCGAAGTGCGAGGCCGCGCCTGTGAGCGCTGTGAACGTCATAATGAACACGCTGGTGCCGACGGCGGTTTTCAGCTCGTAGCCGAGCACCGAGGTCAGGATGAGCAGCATCATCATGCCGCCGCCCGCGCCGATGAAGCCGCAGATAAACCCGATCAGCACGCCGCAGACAATGGACTGCACAGCTCGTTTGCGCGCGGACACGTTCATCATCGCCTCTTTGGTGGTCATGACCGGACGGACGATGAACTTCACGCCGAGCAGGAACGTCATAAACACCGAGAAGCTGCCCATCGTTCGCGAGGGGAGCAGGCTGGCGATATAGCTGCCGACCACGGTGAATACAAGCACGCTGAGCATTATCAGCAGGCCGTTTTTGACATCCAGATTTTTGTTTTTGCCGTAGGTATAGGCCGAAACGGCGCTCGCCAGTACGTCAGACGAGAGCGCGATGCCGACCGCCATATACGGATCCATGTGCAGAAAGGTGATGAGAATGGGGCTGATAACGGCGGCGGCGCTCATGCCCGCGAAGCCGGTGCCGAGGCCAGCGCCCATGCCGGCGAAAAACGTGACGAGCACGGTGAAAAGCATCGTCATATCAGCGCACCTCCTGCAAGAGCTGGTCGAGATTGCGGTCGATGACACCGACGGCATCGCCAAACGCCTGCCGCTGTTCATCACTCATGCCGGAGAGCAGACGGTCGATGAACTGCGCCTGCAATGCGCGGCCGCGGTCGATGATGGGAAGCGCCTTGTCGGTACATATCAGACGGGTCTTGCGGCGGTCGCCGGGGATGCTCTCGCGGCGCAGATAGCCCTCCTCGACCAGCCGGTTGACGTTGACTGATACGAGGTTCGCCTTGATCCGGCGCAGCTCCACGATGTCGCTGGCGGTGTCATGGCCGGGGTTGTTGGCAAGGAACAGCAGGATGTCAAACGCCGTCTGTGTCAGCTTGAGTTCGCGGCACAGCGGTCGGCACATTGCGCTGTATGCCAGATCGGTCTTGTGCGTAAATTCCATATAGGGATTCATGTATATCACCTGCTTCAAAAATAGATAGTCTAAATTTGAATTAAGTATAGCATGATATGCCTGTGCCGTCAAGCCGGAGAGAAAGAAAAAAGCTCTTGTTCCGAAGAACAAGAGCTTTTTGAAAACATTTTATACGCCAGTGGGCAACAATTACTTGTTGTCAACCTCTGCCATGTGCTCGATGAGCATCAGCAGCTTGTTGGAGTAGCCCCACTCGTTGTCGTACCAGGAAACAACCTTTACGAAGGTGTCGGTCAGGTAAACGCCAGCGTTAGCGTCGAAAATGGAGGTGCGCTCGTCGCCCAGGAAGTCAGAAGATACAACAGCATCCTCGGTGTAGCCCAGAACGCCCTTCAGGCCGCCCTCAGACAGCGGCTTCTCGGAAGCAGCCTTCATAGCAGCGCAGATGTCTTCCTTGGTAGCCGGCTTAGCCAGGTTAGCAGTCAGGTCAACAACGGAAACGTCCAGGGTCGGTACACGCATGGAGATACCGGTCAGCTTGCCGTTCAGCTTCGGGTAAACCTTGCCTACAGCCTTTGCAGCGCCAGTGGTGGACGGGATGATGTTGCCGCAAGCAGCACGGCCGCCGCGCCAGTCCTTCTTGGACGGGCCGTCAACAACCTTCTGAGTGCCGGTTGCAGAGTGTACGGTGGTCATCAGGCCCTCGGTGATGCCGAATGCCTCGTCCAGTACCTTAGCGATCGGAGCCAGGCAGTTGGTGGTGCAGGATGCGTTGGATACGAAGGTCATATCCTTGGTGTAAGTGTTCTGGTTAACGCCCATTACGAACATCGGGGTGTCGTCCTTGGACGGAGCAGACATGATAACCTTCTTAGCACCGCCATCGATGTGAGCCTGTGCCTTCTCCTTGGTCAGGAATACGCCGGTAGACTCTACAACGTAGTCAGCGCCAACCTTGCCCCACGGAATGTTCTTCGGGTCCATCTCTGCAAAGAACTGAACCTTCTTGCCATCAACGGTGATGGAGTTGTCATCATACTCGATGGTGCCGTCGTAACGACCGTGCATGGTGTCATACTTGAGCATGTATGCCATGTAGTCCGGAGTCATGAACGGATCGTTTACCGCTACGAACTCAATGTTCGGGTTCTTCAGACCAGCGCGGAAAACCATACGGCCGATACGGCCAAAGCCATTGATACCTACTTTGATACCCATTTTACAGTGTTCCTCCTAAATGTTTTGATGAAGTTCTCTGTTGATGTTATTATTATACACTAAATGCGCAGTTTGCCGCAAGGTGTAATATTTGTGATTTTCTTGTCATTCTGCCCGGTATTTTTGTATAATTTTCTTTGCAATGACAGTAGCGGCAGTGGTATAATAAACACATCGTACAAAATATGGGGATTCGGTTTGTATAATCCCCCCGATTTTCGGGATGAGAAAAGCACAGCGCGCGCCGTGCTGTTTTTTCACATCCGCGAAGACAGAGATTAGTATGCCAAATACCGCGCAGCATATACCGGACGCAGGAAAACACAATCGAGAATGACAGCAGCTTTCCCACAGTACAAAGGTAAATTACACGGTGTTTTGGGAGGATAATGATGGAAGACGCATTTTTTTCGCAGCTGGACGGCAACGCAGTCCGCGAGCTGCTGCTGCGCACCGAGCTGCGGCATGCGGCGCTGTTCGCAGTGAGCGATACGCTGCGTATCGAGCGGTGCAGCGACGCGGCACAGCAGCTTTCCGGTCTGCACCCGATGGAGGAGCTGGATCCGTTCCTGAGCGGCAGCACGCGGAATATACTGCTCCGGTGCATAAATACACAGTCTGCCTGCACCGCAGAGGAGGACATCGACGGAACGGTCTACACGGTCGAGATGATCCCGCACCGCGGCGGTGCACTGCTGGCGTATCTGCGGCGCGACCGTGCCGCCTATGACGGCAGCCTGCGGGTCATTCAGGACAAAAGCTCGCGTTATCTGGGCGCTTTGATGGCCGAGGCCGAGCAGGTGGAGGATCCTGCATTGGCAGACGGGCTGCGGCGGCAGTGTATGCGGCTGTACCGGCTGCTGACGCACTCGGATTTACTGCACGACCCGCTGCTGACCGAGCAGCTTTCTCTGCGGCGCTGCGACCTGTCAGCGCTCTGCCGCGACGCTGTGCAGCAGGCGGAGACGCATGCGCCTGCGGGCAGTGCAAAATTCATCGTACAGGTGCCGGAGCATGCAGACGCGCTCATTGACGCGAGACTGGTGCGTACGGCAATCTATAACCTGCTGACAAACGCGCTGCGTGCAACACCGGAGGACGGCGAAATCACGGTTTCACTGACCGATACGCGGGATTTTGTGACGATTGCGGTTGCCGATACCGGTCCGGGACTGGATCCGGCGAAGTTCGATGACCTGCTTTCCGGCTGGCGGCGCACCACCTCGATAGACGATTACCGGGCGCTCGTGCGCGGCGGCACACCGCTTGGTCTTGGTCTGCCGCTCGTCAATCAAATTGCGCAGGCGCACGGCGGACGGCTGCTGCTCACACAGAGAAAGGGCGGCGGCAGTGTGCTGCACCTGTGTCTGGCGCATTTGCCGCATACGCTCGAGGATGACCTGTTCCGCGCACCGACTATCATCGAGGACGGCTATACCGCCGAAGAAATTGAATTTTCCATCCTGGAATGAAATAAAACAGCCTCGGAGGCGTGGAGAAATCGCACTCTGAGGCTGTTCTCTTATGTGTTGGCGGGAGAGCTGTACGAACCGCGGTAGACCTTAATGGACTCCGGCAGCCAATGCCCATCCGCAGGCTTCTGAATTTCGGTGATGGTGTACGTCAAACCGCGGTATTTGGCGTATACGATGGAGGTTTCGCCGTCGTACACGGCGATTTTCGTACCGTCAGGCATGGTTTTCTGCCGGACAGTGAGTGCATCGTCCGTTGTGCTGGTGATAAAAAGCAGGCCGCCGGCCGGCATATAGCTGATGTTCAGACTTGCAGCCAGCACGCACAGCAGCGGAACGATCAGCAGGAATGCAATGCGTTTTTTCATGAGCTGTTACCTCTTTCACGGAAGCTGTCTCTCGGTATCTGCATTATAGCAGATAAAACGTATTTTTACAATTCGCGTTTTGACTGAAAACTGTGACGTGGAATTGACGTCCAAAAGACATAGAAAAACCACCTGTTATCAGTGATAACAGGTGGTTTTGCACATTATTTGATCTGCTGAGACAGGTTGTACAGCACCTGTGCCAGCTCAACCGACTTGATCTGTCCCTTGGGATTGAATGCGCCGTGATTGTCGCCGTTCATCAGCTTGTTGGTCTGACAGAACGCAACGGCATCCTTCGCCCACGGAGCGATCGAAGAAGCATCGGTAAACGCGGTATTCGCACTCGTATCAGTCGAAACCGTAATCTTTCCGGCCTTTTCGAGCAGCGTGATGTAGCGCTGCAGCACTGCCGCGAACTCCTGACGGGAGATGGAGTCATAGGGACGCAGGTAGTGCTGACTGTCACCGGTCATAATGCCGGATTCAAAGCAGAACGAAGCGCCATCACGGTAAAGTTCGGGGATTTCGGCGTAATCGGGCGCTTCCTTAACAGCCATGCCTGCATAGGATGCAGTCAGTTCCGGGTCAACGAGCTTTGCACTGTTGTAAATCGCTTCGGCAACCGTGCAGCGGTTTTCCGCTGGATTGAACCACGGGAAATATTCTTTACCGTCGATATGACCCGCCGGCAGCATGATGTTGTTCTCAATCACATAGCGGACTGCGGGCGTGAACCACGAGTTCTCCGGCAGCTCGTATTTTTGCTCGAACTCGGCATCGGTCAGGTCCTTGTCGTTCTTGGTGTAAAGGTTGTTTTCCTGCTCGTCGGCGGTCTGGGTGGTGGATACGGTGGTATCAACGTTATCCGGAAGGTCGGCAGCGAGCGCGGTGGTGCTCATGGAGAGTGCCGTTGCACCGGTGAGGAAAAATGCCATTACCTGTTGAAATTTCATAGAGTGTACCTCCTTGTCTGCGGCAGAGCCGCAAGCCAATAGATGTATGACGTATATCATACTCTGCGACTATTATAGCATGGTCTGGCGGCAATACAAGCGGTGTAACACAGATGTAACGCAAACGACACAAAGTCGTCCGAAAGTTCCGCCCGTTGGTTGAAACTTTCTCCCTCTCAAAGTCAAAAAGTCAGCGCTATCCTTGCGCGGCTTCTTGGCCGCGCTGCGCGGTATACGCCCCGACTTTTGCTCTCATTAAATATTTTTAAGGATAGAGGCCTACGGGCTGGCATTTGCAATGCAAATGCTATTTAACATGCGCTATCGCGCAAAAATGTGTTAGCAACTGCCGTTATCGAAAAAAGAGCGGACCGATCGGTCCGCTCTCAGCGTATTCGCTTAAATGCTTTCGGTGATGATGTACATAATTTCCTCGCGGGACAGCGTGCGCGGATCAACACGGAACAGTGCACCCATGGTGCTTGCTGCGTTGTCAGCAAGTTCGCCTGCGTCTTCCGGCTTTACGCCGTAGTCGGACAGGCGCAGCTTGTCCACGCCGCACGCCTGCTGCAGCTCAGCCAGCGCAGCGAGAAAATCGCCGTCCGCACGTCCAAGTGCGTGTGCAATGGCCTGCAGGCGGTCAGCCGAGGTGTCCTTGAAGCGGCTCCAGTATGCCTTGGACAGCATGATCAGACCCGCGCCGTGCGGCAGATCGGGATGGAACGCGCTCAGCGCATGCTCGATGGCGTGCTCGCCGCTGCAGCTCGACAGCGTTTCGACAAAACCTGCCAGCGTGTTCGCCAGTGCCACATCCGCGCGCGCATCGGCGTTGCCGCCATCCTTAACAGCCGCTGCCAGCGATTTGCCGATCAGCGCAATTGCCTGCAGCGCGAACATGTCGCTCATCGGGCTTGCAGTCTTAGCCAGATAGCCTTCAGCCGCATGGAAGAACGCGTCAAAGCCCTGGTATGCCGTCAGATGCGGCGGGACGGTCATCATAAAGTCCGGATCGACGATCGAAATGGTCGGGAAGCACTTCTCGCCGCCGCCGCCGATCTTTTCCTCGCCGTTGGTGATAACCGTGAACGGGTCAGCCTCGGTGCCCGTGCCTGCGGTCGTCGGAATGGCAACAATCGGCAGTCCGGCCTTGGCCATGCGCTTGCCGCCGCCCGTGCCGCCGTGAATGTAGTCCCACCAGTCGCCGTCGTTGGTTGCCATAATGGCAACCGCCTTGGCCGTGTCGATGGACGAGCCACCGCCGAGACCGACAACAAATGCAATGTTCTGCTCACGGCAGAGCGCAGCGCACTCGCGCACACCCTCAATCGTCGGATTCGGCTGTACCTTGTTGTATACCACGGTCGGGTGACCGGCCTCCGCCAGCGTATCCGCCACCTTGGCCACATAGCCCAGCTTGGTGGTGGAGGTGCCGCCGGTGATGATCAGACCCGTGCCCTGCGGCAGACGTACCTTGGCCAGACGCTTGACCGATCCGGCACCGAAAAATAAGCGTGTCGGCATATAAAAGCCAAAGTTTTCCACTATAAAGACCCCCTTCAATTAATAATTAGGAATTAGTAGTTAGTAATTTTGTTAGAGTGCAGAGTAAAGAAAATGTAAGGATTCACCTTATTCTCCGCAAGCTTTCAGTAATCGGCTGAGATAGATTGTTTGTGCCACCTATTTAATGATGCTTTGGGCGCACACTGTGCGCCCCTACGGGTACACGGGTGCAAATGAATTTACAAACGGTGCGCCGAGGTCGTACCCCAGGGCACCTTCTCTTGCCCTAACAGGCAATTCACCTTGTCGCACCGTACGGTAAAGATTACTGGTAATTGTAACTCGGAGGTGTCATCCGTTATATCCGGACCAGCGAGTTGCGCGACATACCCGTGCCGCGCCCGCGCGGCGTCAGCGCAGATTCCGCTCGCTTCGCAAGCCCTAACACTTTTATTATACCAAATTCCACACTTGGAGAAAAGAGCCAAATCACCGAAATGGATGGCTTTTTGTTGTGCAATATGCAGTCTAAAAAGTCGTAAAAAACGCTTGACGTTGTGCAATATTAATGATATTATAATGACACAGAAAAGATAAAGGCAAACACCAAAGGCGAAGTAAAACAGGGGTTTTACTCCAAAAGGCGCAAACCTTCATCTAATCTGAAGGATGTCAATCCGGTTTGATACCCACGAAAGAGGTGAGTCCAATGGTATCAGAAGAGGCATCTTACCAGTTCGCGGGACTCGCCGCGGCGCTGTGACCGAAACGATCAAGGTGATAGCTGAAAAAATGAGCGAGTTCCAATTCCACAATTTGAACCGCCTGAAAAGCGCGATCGGCTTCTAAGCAAAGGTAACAACAACGGTAACTTTGGGGAAGCTATCCTCGTGAATTTAACTATCCGTACATGGCATACTAAGACAGTCAAGCGGATCGAGGCAGCAGGAAAGTAAGGTTCATACATGACAGAACCCTGATATTTGATGCGCCGGCGAACAAAACGAAGTATCTTACGATACCTGCCGGATGCTGCACCCGCCGATGGGCATACTGATGAGTATCTGCAGCATAGACATACCGCATCGGAACGAGATAATATCAAAGTCCGAGTAACATCCGGTTCGACAAGGCAGGCTGTATCACATCTTCCGCCGAGCAGTGACGCATCACCCACTGGAAATAGAGTTCCCGAATGTAGGAAAGGCAACCAAACGGACTATGTAGTTTGTGCAGTAAACGAACCTTAGCCGGGCGGTTCCGCGAACGTAAGATCGAAAGATGCCGAAAAAACAACCGAATACCAATCCAAATGCGATGGGAAATATCCTGTCGGGAAAAGAGGATCTATGGAGATTTGGAAGTAAAAGCCCTCGTTCATGTGTCTGTGAATGAGGGCTTTATTTTGTCCTTTTTGTCAATGGCAAAATAGATAAAATGAGTGTTGAAAATCTGTATAACTGCACGAAAACACGGTTTTGGATAAAGTTGCTTTGACGAAACTGTCAAAACTCTGCTATGATGAAAATGCAATACAGTGCAATATATAGAGGAGCGATACTTATGAAAATAGACGGAAACGAGCTGGCCATCCTGCAGAACGACCTTGACCGCGAGGGCAAGAAGGAAGAAGCGCTCAAGATCAAGCTGGAATTTCTGCGTCAGGTGCGCGAATCCGGTGATCACTGCCCGTGTAAGGAGGCGTGCCGCCATCACGGCAACTGCTTCGAGTGCGTGACTATCCACCGCGGACACCGCGACCATTTGCCGATGTGCCTGTGGGATATGGTAAATGAGCGGCTGGCGGCTCTCAGCCACATAACCGAAGGCACGCTGCGCGCCTACGAGGACCGCAAGGCCGCGGAAGGCATCGAGTGCGGTGACTGTTCCGACTGTCCCGGCTGCGGAGAATAAAAATATAACGGACAAACCAAAGCGGTTTGTCCGTTTTTATCTGCCGAAGGAAAAAGGACTTGAGTGAAAACTCAAGTCCTTTTGTGTATTCAGGAAGTATTCTTTACAGCAGCTCGTGCTTGATACGGTCGAGTGCCTCCGGAGCCTGCTGATCCATCTTCTCCGGGAAGCCGAAGTAGGATACGCAGATGATATTGTCGCCGCCAACCTTGGGAGCGTCCGGCTTCAGCTGCTTGTTTGCGAAGTCCATCTCACGCAGGGTTTCGAAGATGCCGTCGAAATCAACCTCACCCTCGCCCATAGCGGTGTGCTGGTGGATGGTGTAGTCAGCACGGCCACGCTGGTTCAGCCAGGGCGGATTTACGATGTAGCGGCAGTCCTTGGTCTGGTTCCAGGTGTCAGCCAGAAGAACGTGGGTCAGTTCATCGCCGGCGTACTTCAGCATGTGGCGAACGTCGCCCTTGCCCTGATCGTAGAAGAAACCGTGGGATGCGGAGTAAACGTAACCCAGGTTCTTGGAACGGAAGGACTTAACGATGTCACAGGCCTCGTCGTTCAGCTCGACGAAGTCATACGGATGAGACTGGCACTCTACGCGGATGCCCTCACGCTCGATGATCGGGAGAAGCTCCTCCATAGACTTGAAGAACATGCCATTGCAGATCTCCTGCTGGTTCGGGTCGCCGGAGAACTCGGTGTTGATGACCGGTACGCCCATGTCAACCGCGATCTCAATCATGCGCTTCCAGTTTGCAACTGCGTGCTGGCGCTGCTCCTCGGTCGGGCCGGACCAGCGGTAAACAACGATGAAAGAGGAAATCTCTACACCGGTCTCCTTGAGAGCCTGCTTGTACTCCTGCTGGCACTCCTTGGAGAACAGCGGGTGCTTGTAGAACGGGTTAATGCGCGGATGCGGGGACTGCTCGATGTACTTGTAGCCCCAGTCAGCTACCTTGTGAACATAATCGTTGATGGACATCTGCTTGGCAAGAACGTCAACGTCAAATGCGATTTTCATAAGAATGATCCTCCTTGTCTGTTTGCCATATCAAGGGTGGCTTCCCTGTTTGATGGCTCTATTATAAAGCGTTTCTGCCGTCTTGCCAATGATACAAATTACCCTAAACCTGCGAAATCCTGCTATTCGCTATTGCATCAAACGGATACTTCTGATAGGATAGAGGCAAGGAGAGTGACCGCTATGCTGATTCCCGAATTAGGTGTCCATCAGACCTCGGAACGGTACTTTTTTACGCCGTCTTCGCTTGCAAAGGAGCTTTTTTATTACCCGACGCGGCTCGGACATTACTTCTGCAGCAGCCGGTATTCCTTCAATCATCGGTCGGAAATCGCCCTGCAGGGTGATCACAACCAAAATATCATGCTGTTTTTTGTGCATGATGGCGCAATGGAGCTGACGCTGAACGGTACGCCTGCCATCGCCGGAGCCGGACAGATCGTGCTGTTCGACTGCCGTGAGCCATACAGCTATGCCGCCTCGGACGGACTGGAGTTCACCTGGCTGCTGTTCAACGGCCTGAATGCCCGCGCGTTCTATCAGAAAATCCTGCAGGCACGCGGCCGCAGGGCATTTTCGCCGGCCGCACCGGCGGAGATTGCGCAAATGCTGGATTCTCTGCGGAGCGCCTGCGCCGAGGACGCGCGGCTGAGCGAGGCACGGTGCTCGCAGCTGATCCACAGGCTGCTGTGCCTGCTCCTGCTGGACGAGACCACCGAGAGCACCGCAGGCGGCGACCGTATTGCACAGGCCATCCGCTATATGAACCGGCATTTGTTCGAGCCGATCGGCGTGCAGGACGCGGCAGCAGCCGTCAGCCTGAGTCCGTCGCATTTCTCACGGCAGTTCAAGGCGCGGACCGGCTATTCGCCGTATGAGTATATCGTGCTGCGCCGCATTGATAAGGCGAAGTATATGCTGGCGTCCACCGAATTGTCGGTCAAAGAAATCGCCTACGCGACCGGCTACAACAGCGAGGAGAATTTCATTCACAGCTTCCGCAAGAACGTCGGTGTTGCACCGGGAATCTTTCGGAAGTATCCGGTCTAACCGCTTGACAAGTGTGAAAAACGCTGATAAAATAAAGCAGTCGAGTAGCAGAAGTGCGTAAATCCAGATGGATTTACGCACTTTTTCTTTTGTGAAAAAGACAGGTTGTGGCAGCTTTCCGTAAAGACTCCGAAAATCCAATCAGGAGGTTTCGATATGGATCGGAACAAGGCAGAAAAACGAATGGCGACCGCGCCGGTAGGACGGCTCATGCTGCAGATGGGCACACCGATGATACTATCCATGATGCTGCAGGCAGTCTACAACATTGTGGACAGCTATTTTGTGGCAAACATGGCGGAAAACGGTGAAATCGCGGTCAACGCGCTGACACTTGCGTTTCCGGTGCAGATGATGATGGTCGCCGTCGGCATCGGCACCGGTGTCGGCGCAAATGCGCTTATTGCGCGTGCGCTTGGTCAGGGTGACCGGGAGAAGGCGGGGGCAGCGGCAGGCAATGCGCTGACGCTCATGGGGATTATTTATGCGGTGTGCCTGCTGTTCGGCGCGTTCGGTGCGGGTGCGTACATCGGCTCGCAGACGAGCGACCCGACCGCTCTGGCGATGGGCAGTCAGTACCTGCGCATCTGCTGTATGGCATCGTTCGGCATTCTGTTCTTCTCGGTGTTTGAGAAAACCCTGCAGGCGACCGGCCGTTCGCTTTATTCTACAATCGCACAGGTGACAGGCGCACTGACGAACATCGTGCTTGACCCAATCATGATCTACGGTCTGCTCGGCTGTCCGAAACTGGGCGTGGCAGGTGCGGCATGGGCGACCGTGCTCGGTCAGATTGCGTCTCTGGCTCTGGCGGCCGTGTTCCATTTCCGGCTGAACAGGGAACTGCCGTTCAGCCGCAAGGCTCTGTGCCTGCGCCGCAGTATCGTCGGCGAGATTTACTCCATCGGCGTACCGGCCATCATAGCACAGGGCGCGATGAGCGTGATGAATTATTGTGTCAATCTGATTTTCGGCAGTCTGGACAGTTCGTATGTCACCGCTTATGGCATTGTGTACAAAATTCAGCAGTTCGTTTTGTTCGCGGCGTTCGGTCTGCGTGACGCGATTACGCCGATTGTGTCGTTCAGCTACGGCATGCAGAATGCGAAACGCATCCGTGAGGGCGTGCGCTGCGGTCTGATGTACACCATCGTTCTCATGCTGGTTTGCACTGCGGCTGTAGAAATTCTGGCGCAGCCGCTGGCAGGTATTTTCTCACTGTCCGCAGGCACGATGGGCTTGTGCGTGACCGGTCTGCGCGTGCTGGCGGTCAGCTTTGTATTCGCAGGTGCAAACATTGCCATACAGGGCGTGTTCCAGGCCACCGAGGGCGGTGTGCAGTCGCTGCTCGTGTCGCTGCTGCGCCAGCTGATTTTTGTACTGCCGGCGGCATGGCTGTTCGCGCACCTGCTGCCGGCCGGCGTGTGGCTGGCGTTCCCCATCGCGGAGGTGCTGACCGCAGTAATCGCCGCCGTGCTGTTGCTGCATACCGCAGGGAAAGGCCGCCTGTCACAGCGGGATCACGCTGTTTCACTGGGTAAGTAAAATCCTGCCTGACAGAATATACGATTTTCTGTACAGCTTTTTGTCGCTTCTCACGAATCATCCGACCGAGAGACTCGACACTGTGCACAAACATATAGCCTATAATCTGTGAATAGTGCCTAATTAATTGAGAAATTGTGCTTATGTTAAGCGAAAAACGCTGAAAAATGAGAAAATCTACAAAAACCTCTTTTCTTTCTGCTGTTTTATGCTATAATGAAACTAACATAAAAGGGTTTCACGAAGTACAATCTCAGGAGGTAGTTATTATGACCAGAGGTATCCGTGTAAAGAATACGGACGACATTCAGAAGATCAACAAGATCGTAACTCGTTACGGTTTTGATATTTGGATTCACGGCAAGAGCGGTATGGTAGACGCAAAGAGCCTGCTCGGTATGTTCCTGCTGTCCCTGAACGAGCCGCTTCAGATCGTTCTCGAGGACGATGTTGATCCGACCGCACTGTTCAAGGATCTTGAGGATTACCTGGAGATCGACGACGAGGACTAATTTTTCTCGTACAACAGCATAATAAAAAGCAGTCGATTTTGGGCACCCTCCACAAAGAAGATGCCCCAAGACAGCTTTTGCATCTCAATTTAACATTTTTCGGAACGGTGTAGTCTTATTGACTGCACCGTTTCTGTTTTCTTACGCTATACAAGAGACTGGAATGATTTTTCTATTTCCTCCGTCACGGTTCAGGATGCTGTTCATACGGCGCCTCTATTCCGGCGGATTATAAAACCCGAAGGGAGAAACTTCTTTACGAAGTTCCTCCCTTCGGGTTTCTGTTTTATTTCACTGCAATCAGATGGTGTTGATATCAACCATTTCGCAGTTTTCAATCTTAATATCGCCTTCCAGGCAGCGCAGCAGCGCGGAAACCGTATCCATCGAGGTCAGGCACGGGATTGCACGCTCTACCGCGGTACGGCGGATGTGTACCGAGCCAAGCTCCGGATGACGGCCCTTGACCGAGGTGGCAACAACGTAGTCAATCTTGCCGGACTCGATCAGGTCGATGATGTTCGGGGACGGCTCATCCACATTGCGGATGGCGTTAGTGGCGACCATGTGGCGGTTGAGCACGTTTGCGGTGCCGCTGGTAGCGTAAATATCAAAGCCGAGAGCCTCGAAGCGCTCACCGATGCGGATTGCCTCCTGCTTGTCCGAATCACGGACCGAGATCAGGACAGCGCCCTTTTTCTTCATCTGGAAGCCTGCGCCGGTCAGACCCTTGAGCAGTGCCTCGCGGAAGGTCTTGGCAACGCCGAGCACCTCGCCGGTAGACTTCATCTCAGGGCCAAGCTGGGTATCCAGATCACGCAGCTTCTGGAACGAGAATACCGGAACCTTGACCGCATAGTGGTCGCTTTCCGGATGCAGACCGGTGCCGCAGCCCATGTCCTTCAGCTTTTCACCGAACATGCAGCGGGTAGCCAGATCGACCATCGGCACGCCGGTAACCTTGGAGATGTATGGCACGGTACGGGACGAACGCGGGTTTACCTCGATAACATAGATCTGATCGTTGTACAGAACGAACTGGATGTTGACCAGACCGAGAACAGCGAGGTTCTTTGCCAGAGCCTCGGTGTACTTAACGAGGGTGTCCTTGTGCTTCTGCTCGATGTTGATGGACGGATAGATGGAGATAGAGTCGCCGGAGTGAACGCCTGCGCGCTCGAAGTGCTCCATGATACCCGGGATGAGGATGTCGTCGCCGTCACAGATGGCATCGACCTCGATCTCGCGGCCCATCATGTACTTATCGACCAGAACCGGGTTTTCAACCTTGTTGCGGGTGATAACCTGCATGAACTCACGGACATCGGCCTCCTTGTAGGCAATCTCCATGCCCTGACCGCCCAGAACGTAGGACGGACGAACGAGAACCGGATAGCCAAGCTCGTCAGCCGCCTTGACAGCCTCCTCCTCGGTCATAACCGTGTGGCCTGCCGGACGCGGGATACCGCACTTTTCGAGGATAACGTCGAACTTTTCACGGTCCTCAGCGGCGTCGATCGACCATGCCGGCGTGCCGAGGATCGGAACACCGAGCTTCTCAAGGTGAGCCGCAAGGTTGATGGCGGTCTGACCGCCGAACTGTACGATTGCGTAATCCGGCTTCTCGGCCTCGACAACGCCGGTAACGTCCTCCGGCGTCAGCGGCTCGAAGTACAGACGGTCTGCGGTGTCAAAGTCGGTGGAAACGGTCTCCGGGTTGTTGTTGATGATAACGGTCTCGCAGCCGAGCTTCTGGAGCGCCCAGACAGCGTGAACCGAGCAGTAGTCGAACTCGATGCCCTGACCGATACGGATCGGGCCGGAACCCAGTACCAGCACCTTCTTCTTGCCGGACGGAGGTGCAACCTCGGTCTCCTCATCGTAGGTGGAGTAGTAATACGGGGTCTCTGCCTCGAACTCAGCGGCGCAGGTATCAACCATCTTGTATACCGGCAGACGCTTTACGTCCGAAATGTCCTTGCCGGAAAGCTGCTCGATGGTCTTGTCGAGGAAGCCCATCTTCTTGGCGCGGATATACAGATCGGAGTCGATCTTGTCAGCTGCAGCCAGCTCCTTCTCCATGTCGATGATGTTCTGGAACTTGTGCAGGAAGAACACGTCCATCGTGGTGATGTCGTGAATCTCCTCAATGGTCATGATGCCGCGGCGCAGCGCCTCGCAGATGTGGAACAGACGCTGATCGTCCGTGCGGGCCACGCCCTTCTTGATCTCGGCGTCAGACTGCTTCTGGATGCGCGGGGCGATCATGCTGTCCAGCTTGATCTCGCAGCCGCGAACGGCCTTCATCAGTGCGCCCTCAAAGCTGTTGTCGATGGCCATGACCTCACCGGTGGCCTTCATCTGGGTGCCGAGGGTGTTGTCTGCGTAAACGAACTTGTCAAACGGCCAGCGCGGGAACTTGACAACGCAGTAGTCGAGCGTCGGCTCGAAGCATGCCTTGGTCTTGCCGGTAACGGCGTTGGAGATCTCATCCAGACCATAGCCGACTGCAATCTTTGCGGTTACCTTTGCAATCGGGTAGCCGGTTGCCTTGGAAGCCAGTGCAGAGGAACGGGAAACACGCGGGTTTACCTCGATTACGGCGTACTCGAAGGATTCCGGATTGAGCGCGTACTGTACGTTGCAGCCGCCCTCGATGCCCAGTTCGGTGATGATGTTGAGTGCGGAGGTGCGGAGCATCTGATACTCCTTATCGCACAGGGTCTGCGACGGTGCAACTACGACAGAGTCGCCGGTGTGTACGCCGACCGGGTCAACGTTCTCCATGTTACAGATGGTAATGGCGTTGCCCTTGTGGTCGCGCATTACCTCGTACTCGATTTCCTTCCAGCCTGCGATGCACTTCTCGACCAGAATCTCGTCAACACGCGAGTACATGATGCCGGAGGCCGCAATTTCGCGCAGCTGCTCCCAGGTGTAGGCAATGCCGCCGCCGGTGCCGCCGAGCGTGTACGCCGGACGGATGATGACCGGCAGACCGATCTCACGGGTGAAATCAACCGCATCCTCAACCGAGTGAACAACCTTGGACGCAATGATCGGCTCGCCGATCTTCTCCATGGTGTCCTTGAACATCTGGCGGTCCTCTGCCTTTGCGATGGTGGTCGGATTAGCGCCGAGCAGCTTTACGCCCATTTTATCAAGGAAACCGTTCTCGCACAGCTCCATGGCGAGGTTCAGACCGGTCTGACCGCCGAGGTTGGGCAGCAGAGAGTCCGGATGTTCCTTTTTGATGATCTCCTGAACGGCTTCGACGGTCATCGGCTCGATGTAAACCTTGTCCGCCATAGCCTTGTCGGTCATGATGGTTGCCGGGTTGGAGTTTACCAGAACAACCTCCAGACCCTCCTCGCGCAGTGCGCGGCACGCCTGCGTGCCTGCATAGTCGAACTCGGCAGCCTGACCGATAACGATCGGGCCGGAGCCCAGTACCATTACCTTATGAATATCCTTGCGCAGCGGCATTACTGAGCGCCTCCTTTCGACTTTTCAATATTTTCGATGAACTTATCAAACAGATACGAGGTATCCATCGGGCCGGGGCATACCTCCGGGTGATACTGCACGGTGAATACCGGACGGCCGATGTGCTCGAGACCCTCAACGGTGCCGTCGTTCAGGTTGACATAGCGCACGCGGGCAATCTGCGGGTCAACCGACTCGCCTACAACGGCATAGCCGTGGTTCTGCGAGGTGATGTAGGTGCGGTCCGCGTCGATGTCCTTTACCGGATGGTTGACACCGCGGTGGCCGTACTTCAGCTTGGTGGTCTTTGCGTCGATAGCCAGTGCCAGCAGCTGGTGACCGAGGCAGATGCCGAAGATCGGCATATCGGACTTCAGCAGCTCCTTGAGGTTTGCTACGATCTCGACATTCTCCGCCGGGTCGCCGGGGCCGTTGGACAGCATCACGCCGTCGTACTTGCCGACTACGTCCTCCGGCTTGGTGTATGCCGGAACAACGGTGACTTCGCAGCCGCGCTTGCACAGTTCGCGCTCAATGTTGTACTTTACGCCGTAATCGAACAGGGCAATGCGGTACTTGGTCTCACCGTCAGCGGGATAAACGATATTCTCGTCGCAGGTTACGGTCTTAACCGCATCCTTTACAACGTAAGCCTTCATTTCCGCAATGGTCTGCTCATCCGGCTCGAAGCCCTCGGTGTAAATAACACCGTTCATAACGCCTTCGCCGCGCAGCTTGCGGGTCAGTCGGCGGGTATCGATGCCGGCAAGGCCAACGACCTTCTGTGCCTTGAGGTACTCGTCGAGCGTTACCTTGCAGCGCCAGTTGGACGGGTATTCGCACATCTCGCGCATGATAAAGCCGGAAACCCAGCTTTTGCGGGACTCATAATCCTCAAAGTTGATGCCGTAGTTGCCGACGAGCGGGTAGGTCATGGTAACGACCTGACCGTAGTAGGACGGGTCGGTCAGAACCTCCTGATAGCCTGCCATGCCGGTGTTGAATACGACCTCACCGATGCTCTGTCCTTCGTAGCCGACTGCGGTACCCTCGAACAGAGTGCCGTCCGCCAGCAGTAAGTATGCTTTTTTCACTATATCCACACGCTCCTTAATTCTTCGATTGAAACCACGGTTTCAATCGAGGGGACATACCGCGCTGAAAGCGCGGATATGTCCAGAACTGCACAAAGTTCCGACGAGCGAAACTTTGCTCCGTACTTGTATAAAAACCTTGATACGTGCTCCAGGTTTTTATGAATTTGCAAGGCAAATTCTATTTTAATGCGCGCCGATGGCGCGGTTTATATTATTTAATCGCCGCTACGATGTCGTCGCGCATCCGGATGGCTTCTGCGCGGGCGGCTTCCTTATAGTCCTCGCCGTTGTTACCGGTTTTCTTCCATGCGCACATGATGCCGCGGGAGGAGTTTACGATAGCACCGAGACCGTCGTCGTTAAACGCATTGGCGATGTCCTTTGCGGTTGCGCCCTGCGCGCCGTAGCCCGGTACGAGGAAGTAGCTCTTCGGCAGCAGCTCACGGATGATCTTCTGTTCTTCGGGATAGGTTGCGCCGACTACGGCACCGATCTGGTTGTAGCCGCACGGCGTATCCAGACCCTCGCCCCACTTTGCTACCATCTCCGCCATGCGGGCGTAGAGCGGCTTGCCCTCCATGTCGCGGTTCTGCAGCTCGCCGGAGGACGGGTTAGAGGTCTTGACCAGCATAAACAGGCTCTTCTCGCGGCTGCGGCACTCCTTGAGGAACGGCTCTACGCCGTCGGTGCCGAGATAGCCGTTTACGGTAACCGAATCGCAGCCGTACGGTGCGATCTCGGTATCGCCGACGCGGGTCTTGCCGAGGTAAGCCTCTGCGTAAGCGGTTGCGGTAGCGCCGATGTCGTTGCGCTTGATATCGCCGATAACGTACATGCCCTTGGCGTGTGCGTAGTCGATGGTCTCCTTGAGTGCCATCGCACCGTAGGAGCCGAGCAGCTCGTAATACGCAGCCTGCGGCTTTACGGCCGGAACAATGTCGCACAGTGCGTCGATCAGGCCGCAGTTGAAGGCTACGACGCTCTCAGCGGCAGCACGCAGCGTTTCGCCGTGCAGCATCATGTTGCGTCCCGAAATATGCTGGGGGATGTACTCCAGTCGAGCGTCCAGGCCGGCTACGGTCGGGTTGCCCTTTTCCTTGATCTTTTCTACTAAGGTTTGGATAGACATTCGGTTCTTCCTTTCTCAGGTGCGATGTTGTTTTACGGATTGCGAGCTTGTATGTTTACACTGTCTTCGCCGTCCACTTCGGTCAGGCGGACAAAAACGCGTTCATCACGCGCGGTAGGCAGGTTTTTGCCGATATAATCCGGCCGCAGCGGCAGTTCGCGGTGACCGCGATCGACCAGCACAGCCAGCTGTATGCGCTCGGCGCGTCCTCGGTGAGAGATGGCTTCGATGGCGGCACGCACGGTGCGTCCGGTGTACAGCACATCGTCCACGATGATGACGGTCGCGCCTGCAATGCGCGGATCGAGATCGGGCAGAGGAGCGTCCATGCGCGGTACGTCATCGCGCCACGGCGTAACGTCCAGCTCGAGCACAGGAGGTGCCGTGCCTTCAACCTCGCCCAGCTTGGCAGCAATGCGCTGCGCCAGATAGATACCGCGTGTTTTCACACCGGCGAGCAGCAGGTGCTCCGCGCCCTTGTTTTTTTCCACGATTTCGAACGCGATGCGGGTCAGTGCACGGCGAATGCCATCCTGATCGAGTATGATCTTCGGTTCGGTCAATCTGCCGCCTCCCTTCAAAAATGCAAAAAAATGACTCTCCGCCACAACAATTAGCAGAAAGCCGCACGAAATACTACACCTGTCCCCCTTGTCCTACGGCTGACGGCGTATGCACTGTTTTCTGCCTTGCGCGGCTCACGGGCCGCACCTTAAAGGCGGATTGTTAGATATATTATATAATATGAACATGCGATTGTAAATAGTCGATTGTGCCAAACAAGCATTTTTTTGCTGTGCAAAATTTGAGGGACGAGCGGGCATACTGATTCTATAAACTTTATGAAAGGCGGTAGATCTTTTATGCGAATTTCACCTTTTGTTTCCGGCATTGCGACCGGAGCGATGGCAGGCGCGGTGGTTTCGATGGTAGCGGCCGGCGCGATGCTCAATCCGTCTATGCGGAGAAGTGCGCAGCACGCGGCGCGTAAGGCGGAGCATGCGATGCACAAGGCGGCGGACCGCGTGGAGAACTTCATCGGGTAAAGAGGTTCGCCATTTCTGGGCGAGAGATTTCGCACGCTGCGGCGTGCGGGGAACGTGCGCCGTCCGGCGCGGGAACAAAAAGGGTAGACACCTACGGTTTCTACCCTCTTTGAACACCCGTTTCCCTTGCGGTGTAGCTTGGGTGCAGATGGTAGACTGCGTAAGCGTAGAAAAGGGGAACGGCAGAGGATTTTTACTACAGTGTCTTTCGCAACCTGTTCGCAGTGTTAGATACATTACTGCTACACAGACCGGAAAGTCTTCGCAGGCGCAACATGACCGTGTTGCGCAATTCGTGAGCACGTTATTATAGACAGCACCTGCGAAAATAAATGGCACCGAACACCTAAATTAGCAGGTGCCGTGCGTTATAACGTGCCAAAGAGTTGTGCGGCACTGCTATGCCGCGCTCTGCGTAGATGAACCCGCATGCGTAGCAGTAATTTATCTGTGAACTGAGAAAAGGCGGGGAAAGACACGCAACGGCAACCCGACTGCCGTTTTCCATTTTCGCAGCGGTCACCGTTCTCCGGTCTGCGCCAGACTATCCAAGGGAAAAGGGGAGATTCATAAGAGGGTGGAAAACCGCAGGTTGTCTACCCTCTTGTGCGCCCGCGCGGCGTCAGCGCAGTTCACCTCGCTTCGCAAGCGGCAATCCACCGGTTAGCACTCGCTAAAAAACGAAAATGCATGGAAAACCCCATCAAACAATGCTATACTATAACCACTACACAAAGGAGAACCATAATTTATGAAAATTCTTATCGTAGTGGATATGCAGAAGGATTTTATCAGCGGCCCTCTCGGTACGGCTGAAGCGCGCGCCATCGTGCCCTATGTGGCAGAGAAGGCAAAAAATGCACCGCGTGAGAGTCTGTTCGTCACGCTGGACACCCACCAGCCGAACTACATGGAGACGAACGAAGGGCGTCATCTGCCGGTGCCGCACTGCATCGAAGGAACGGAAGGTCATGCGCTGGACGATGCCATTGCTGTCGCTGTGGATGGCATTCCGGCGTCCCGCATCATCTGCAAGCCGACCTTCGGCGCGGTGGCGCTTGTGGACGCGCTGCGCGCTCTGCACGAGCCGCCGGAGGAGATCGCATTTGTCGGCGTATGCACTGGCATTTGCGTGATTTCCAACGCCATGCTGTGCAAGGCAGCATTCCCGGAGGCAAACATCGTGATCGACGCGGCACTGTGCGCGTGCGTCACGCCGGAGTCGCACGATACTGCGCTGAACGCGATGCGTCTGTGCCAGATGGAAATTCTGCATCAGGGTAAGGAGCCGTGGCGCAAATGAGCAGACCCAAGATCAAAATTACGCTGATCGATCGAAAAGGCAAGCACGGCTGTCACCGCGGGCACAAAATCGGCGACAGCTTCGACTTCGACACCGAGCGCGGGCAGCTTTGCCCGATGGCGATGCACGTTGCGTTCCCATACATCGACATTCTGCGTTACGGCGGCCATCTTCCCGGGCAGGAGGACGGCACGGCGGTGTTTTGCTGCCCCGATGTGGACACGATCAACGTATTCCGTATTGAAATTGTAGAATAAGCGTAAAGCGGAGGACGAAAAGGATATGGATATCAAAAAAGTTACGGGTGTGTATTTCAGTCCGGCAGGAAGCACAAAGACCGTTGTTGAAACAACGGTGGATGAACTGGCGCGTCTGTTTAAGGCAGAGTGCCGGTACATATCACTCAACACGCCGTCTGACCGTGCGCAGGAGTATCAGTTTGCCCCGGATGAGTTGGTGGTATTCGGCTGTCCGGTGTATGCCGGTCGGCTGCCGAACAAGATTTCGCCGGACTTTGCTCGCTGCCTGCACGGTGAGGGTACACCGGCGGTGGCACTTGTCACCTACGGCGGCAGAGCGTATGACAACGCGCTTGCCGAAATGTACGAGCTGCTGACAAAAAACAACTTCAAACCGGCGGCAGGCGGCGCTTTTTTGTGCCGACATGTATTCTCGGACAAGCTGGCGGCAGACCGTCCGGACGCGGCTGACCTCAGTGAGCTGCGTATGCTGGCTCAGGGTGCGGCGCTCAAGCTGAGAAGCGAGGGAGAGATCAAGCCGCCGAAGGTGCCGGGTGACGCGCAGGCAGCCTACTACACGCCGCTCAAGACCGACAAAACGCCCGCAAAGTTCCTCAAGGCCAAGCCGAGCACGATGATGATGCTGTGTGAGCACTGCGGTCTGTGCGCGAAAATCTGCCCGATGGGTGCGATTGACCCGAACGACCCGTCTAATATTCCGGGCACCTGTATTAAATGCTGTGCCTGCACGACTTACTGCCCGAGCGGTGCAAAGAAATTCGATGATCCGGATTTCCTGTCGCACACGGCTATGCTCGAGCAATTCCGCACCGAAGCGCGCAAGGAAAATTCGATTTTCCTGTAAATGTTGTGCGGACAACAGAAATCGGCGGCTTGGCGTGGTATACTGTCAGCATAAAGCAAACGACAGGAAAGAGGAGAAGCTATGGACAAGTTCATCCGCAATATCGACCACGAGAGCGTTGTAAGGCTCGCCGAGCTGGTTTCCGTTCAGTCGGGACAGGTGGTCAGCAAGACACTGGCGCAGAACAAGGCGGTCAGCATTACGCTGTTCGCGTTTGACAAGGGCGAGGAGATCGGCACGCACGACTCCACCGGCGACGCAATGGTGACCGTGCTCGAGGGCACCGGACGCTTTACGGTCGGTGGTGTGCCGCATATCGTCAAGGCTGGCGAAACGCTGGTCATGCCCGCCAAGGTGCCGCACGCCGTTTACGGCGAAGAGGCGTTCAAGTGGGTGCTGACCGTTGTGTTCCCGGATGGGTTTGAGGCATAATATCATATGGTAAAAGAAATCCCCGCCGAGTGGCGGGGATTTTTTCAGTTGTATGAAGGTTCTTCAATACCGAGCATAGCGCGAATACCGGCGCAAGACCACATCCATTTCTCTGGTAGAGGATTAGTATCGGAATTGGGATCGTAATCAAAAGCGGCAGCATAATACACAGAGTTGAAATAGGCGCCAAGCGCATCTGTTTGTATTATTAGGCCGCCAGCAGATTCTTCACCGATTTTATATGCAGCATATTGCTGGGTGTCACGGAAGTATACACCGATGTATCCACGTCCCGAATTGTAAACCAATGCATGAATTTTTGCGTTACTGGTAATAAAAGCAAAGAAATAGCCAGTACCATCCTGCAAACTAGAAACTTCGGAGAGCTTAACAATCTCATTATACCGTTGTTGTGCATCGGGAAGAACAGCAGAACCGACACAAGCGGTGCCGTTTTTACTTGCCAGAGTTTTGTGTGCGCCGGTTCCTTGGGCAGTGGAACTGGTTTTCCAATCGATATTGGAGGCATAAATTTCCGTCATTTCCGTTTGAATCGCCTCATGCAGCATTCGCGTTTCCGCGATGACCTGATCCTTTTTCGCCTTATCAATATATCCTGTCAGTGCCGGAATGAGCAGCGCCGCGAGAATCGCCAGAATGACCAGCACAACGATCAGCTCCACGAGCGTGAAGCCGCGTTTTTTGTTTTTGGAGTGCAGCATTTGAAAAAGTTCCTCCTTCCCAATTGCGGGATAAAGTTCGTCTTTCTTAGTATACTCGAAAATATGCAATAAAGCAAGGAGATAGATACAGATAAAGTGCACAAAAAATAAAGGGTTCCTGCCAAAAACACAAAAAAGAAATTGGTTAAATCGGAGAAAGTGTTTTGTAAAGCCGAAGAAACATTGAGATTTACAGCAGGGTGTGATAAAATAATATCAACCTGATAAAAAAGAATCACCTGCAGAGACAGGTGATGAGCAGGTCCGCACTGCGTATACAGACGCAGGTGCGCGAGTGGCAGATACCGACGGATTGCAGCCGGTCGGTTAGTGCCGCAGCTTTCGGCAGACGGAAGCGGGAGAGAGAAATGAAGAGAGAGTATTGGGTTACGGAAATGAAGAAATGGGGCATTGAAAATGCAAATCTATGACTGGGTCAGCATAGGCGTATTGTTCGTTCTCGGTATCTTGTTCTATTTCCGACCGGCATGGCTGTTGAGTGAAGACCGGCAGCAGGCCGATGGCGTGGTAAGCAAGGTACGCACTGTCAGCGCGGCTGCGGTGGTATGCGCCATGGTAATGACCGTGATCTGCGTGATCGGATAAAGAAAGAATTGGCTGCAAAAACGCTCCCGTTCGGAAGGTGGATTCCGAGCGGGAGTGTTATTTTTTACGACTTCGATTGCGGTCTGGACAGCAGCGCGAACAGACAGCCGAACACGATCGCGGCGGCAATACCGCCTGCCGCACCGGTCACGCCGCCGGTGAACACGCCGAGCAGACCGCTCTCCGCAACTGCTTTGGCGACGCCTTTCGCCAGCGAGTATCCGAAGCCGAGCAGCGGCACAGTCGCGCCTGCACCTGCGTAGTCTACGACTGCCTGATACCAGCCGAGACCCTGCAGGATAACACCGAGCACCACCAGCGAAACGAGAATACGCGCCGGTGTCAGCTTGGTTTTGTCAATCAGCACCTGACACAGCGCACAGATCAGTCCGCCGACCCAGAAAGCGTTCAGGTAGTTCATGCTTCGCTCCTTTCCAGCACGACGGCGTGGCAGATGCCCGCAATCGGCTGTCCCTGCTGCACCGAGGTCGGACTCATCATCGCACCCGTGCCCGCAAACACCAGCCGGTGGATTTTGCCGCGATGCATATCGCGCAGCAGCGGTCCGCAGAGAACTGCCGCTGAGCAGCCGCAGCCCGAGCCGCCTGCATGCGCGTCCTGCTCGTCACCGAAAATCAAGCTGCCGCAGTCCGAGTAGACCGGGGACAGGTCGATGCTATCGCCGCGCAGCAGCGTCAGCAGCAGGTCCGCACCGATGTGACCGAGGTCGCCGGTGACGATGCAGTCAAAGTCCCGCGGCGCGGCACCCAAATCCTCCAGCAGTGCGGAAAGGGTGTCGGCAGCAGCGGGGGAAGATGTTATTTTAGGACTATGTGCCTTATGCGGTCTGACCATGCTTGCGGATATACTCCTGCGCGACTGCATAGGCGTCCGAAAACTTAAACTTTATCGTGATTTTTCCGCCCTCATGCACATAAATCATGTCAATCAGTTCGACTACGACTTCGCGCGTCAGACTGGGCAGATTGCGATATTTTACGAATTGTGATACAAACGAATTGGTTTCGTCCACGCCGCTCTGCACCTCGTCAATGCGCGCTTGCAGGGACGCAAGACGTGTGTCCAGTTTGGCCTGCTGCTGCTCAAACTGCTCTTTCAGCCGATGGTATTCCTCACGCGAAATATCTCCGGCTTTCCAGTCCGGATACAGGGACAGCTTCATCTGCTCGATGCGTTCGCGCTCGGTTTCAAGCTGCGCCCGCTCGTCAAGCAGAGGCTTAACGGAACGGTTTCGCGTGCCGCTGCGGTTTATCTCGGCAATCAGCTCATCCATCTCGACCGCCAGAGCAATCTGGTGACGGAGCGTTTCCAATACAGCCTGCTCCAGCCGGTCGCTGCGGATGGTATGCTTCGTGCAGGCGCCGCTGTGCTGCTTTTTGAACGTCGAGCAGATATAGTAGTAATAGTCGCGATGCGGCTGGGAAATCAGCTTTCGGTTCATTGCCTTGCCGCAGTCCGCGCAGCGAAGAAAACCGGAGAACAGATAGACTTTGGGCTGTGTTGGTGAGGTGCGCGTATCACGGGCGAACAGGGATTGCGCTTTGGCGAACAGCTCGCTTGAGATGATAGCCTCGTGTGTCTGCTCGACAGTGATCCAGTCCTCCTCGGGCACGGCCTCGCTGACATGCAGCTTGTAGCTTTTCATGCGGTTTTTGCCCTGCACCATAGTGCCGGTATAGAGAGGATTGCGCAGGATACGGCGAACCGAACTGTCCGGCCACAGATCGTCCAGCTTGTCCGAGGCCGGATGGCGGTAGTTCATGCCCTGCTGCCGTTTGTAGGCAGATGGATTCGGAATGCCCTTAGCATTCAGCTTTTTGGCAATACCGAGTACGCTTGTTCCGGCGAGAAACCAGTTGAAAATATCGCGGACAACGGCGGCAGCCGGCTCGTCAATCAGCAGCCGGCTGTGGTCGTTCGGGTCTTTGCGGTAGCCGTAGGACGCAAATGAGCCGATAAATTTGCCCTGTCGGCGCTTGAGATCGAGCGAAGCGCGGACTTTATTGGAGATATCGTGCGCGTACTCGTCGTTGAGGATGTTGCGAAACGGCACGATCAGGCTGTCCGCCGAGCGCGGGTCGGCAACGCTGTCGATGCGCTCGCTCAGCGCGATGAACCGCACGTTCAGCAGCGGAAATGTGTGCTCAAGGTACTCGCCGACCTTGACGTAGTTGCGTCCCAGTCGGGATAGATCCTTGACGATCACGCAGTTGACGATGCCGGCGCGCAGGTCGTGCATCATGCGTCGGAAATCCGGCCGGTCGAAGTCGGTGCCGGTATAGCCGTCATCAACGTACAGCCGGGACGCGGTCATGTCGGTTTGCGTATCTGCAAACTCGGTCAGCAGCTCGCGCTGACTGATAATGCTGTTGCTCTCCTCGCTGTCGCCGTCCTCGCGGGAAAGACGGATATAGAGCGCGGGTTTCCACAGGACTGTGGATAACTTTTGGGGTTCGTATTTACTTTTTCGTGCCATTGAGTGCCTCCTAAAAAACGGACGGCACGCCGCAGGCTGTGTTTTGCACGTATAGTGTATCACAGCACACGGCGTGCCGCAAGGCTTCGCTTCGGTTATCCGGCTTTTACCATCACTGGAGCCGCTTGCACAGGTTGGTCAGGCAGGATTGCAGACTGGGTGCGCCGTCATCAAACAGCACCTCAACCGCAGTGTCGCCTACGCGGAAGCGGTGTGGGTCGCTGACAGACGAGGCGAACAGGCGCAGGCGCTCGTTCACCGGCAGGGTCGGGTCGATGCGTGCCTCGCGGATGTCGGGCAGGGGACAGGTGGGTGTGGGCTTGAACATAAGGGTTGACCTCCTTTGGTTTGTGTAGATGGTGGGTGTATTGTATATTCTTTCCATTGTTATACTATATATACGACAGTTCGGGATAACCGGATTTCGCCGTATCAGACACCTGCGGAACCGCGCCTGTATTGCGGCTCGATACCGCAGGTGCCATACTAAAAACAGGCGAATTCCTCCACCTGCTTGCGGACAGAGCAGTGAATGGCCTCCCAAAATTTTTCGTAGAGCGCATGCTCATTGCTGGAAGGCAATTCTATGCGTTTTTTGATCATCTCGACCATGCATAAGAAAGACCACCGAAGCAGAGCGAGATTGGCCTAGATACGGCGTTCGCGCGTGAGTAGATCAGCGAACTCATCCGAGCCATCGACCCACAGATGGGACAGGATGTCCGGCTTGTCGGCAATCTGATGCAGCAGCGCAATTGCATGTTCGTAGTTGTCTGCGAACCAGTCAGCGAACTCCTCGAGGGCTGCTCCAATCAGAGCCGGGCAGACGTCCTCGGTCAGATTGAGCGGCTTACCGAGGTACACGAAAATGCTTCGCGTGAGTTCGGAAACGCAGTCCGACACGAACTCGGCTGTCAAGGCAATTCCGGCGGTGCAGTCGCGATGATCGGTCTTGCCGGTTTTACCCTTCTTGTCGTCGTGCGGTGGAGTGGCCCAGTGGTTATAGTGTTTGAGAAGTTCTGTAATAGCGCATTTGATTTTGAAAATGCTAATTTGTCAAAGAAAAAACTTCGGCATAAGATTGAACAGCAGATGACTGAATTTGCGGAATTCGTTGAAAACAGCAATATTCCTGGGTACAAAGATAGGAATTTCCGTATTCTTACAGATTTTCTGACTGAGTCCGGAAAAAGAGAAGAATTGAGCTCGGATGAGCTTCAGTTTCTCTATACGAGACTTGTTTTTGGGACTGAAGAAGATATTACAAAAATTAACATGCGTAGCTATGATGATGAAGCTGACATGAAGTCTTACAAACTGCTGTTTAAAATTCGTGATGAAAATGATTACTTGTTTCAGGTGATCAGTAATATGGTGCATCTGCTGAGCCGTTCAGAGACGAGCGATAAATAGCATGATTATGAGAAAAAACTAATAAAGAAAATTACGGAGGATATCAATAATTGCTATCGGCGATTTGATAACGAACTACTGTATAAAGGTGTGCCTGTAAAGAAGAGAACAGTTTGCAGTAAGACAAGGTGTAACGCAGTTTTTTCGACACCATATATTTACCCTGTACTGCCATTGCTGTTCGTATTAAATGCCATATATAAAGTTAAGGGAGACGGGAATAAGCACGATAAAGCGGAACTGCTGAAGTACAATACCTCCTGCTCTTTAATAGATAATGTGTATGAAACTTTTGTCATAAGTGAAGCGTCAGAGCACTTGCTGGAGAGAGTAGAGGATGTACTGGTAAAACATCTGGTTCTGTATAAAAGAACTGTATTTCCCACTCGAAAAGATTGTTATTCTTTCATTCAGCACCGTATTACCCGCTGTATGGGAAGGAACGAGTGCTGCCTGAACATTACAAAAAGCTGGTTCATAAGTTTACAAATAATTGCCGAAAAGATGAAGACGAAGATAGAGAAGAAATGTTCGAGGATATCAAATGGGAAACTGTTAAGGAAATGCGTCCATGCCTAAAAACGATATTCTGCGTTCTTTTACGCCTCGGAGTGCTATAGATTATCTGCCTGCTGATCTTGATCGAAAACCCAACGATGAATCAGATTTACTGCAGCAGAGGAATGAGAAAGAAGAGCGACATATGTTGAACTGCACCCCATTTGTTAGACAATATGATATACTATCTAACAGATGGAGTGATTTATTATGCCAAGAGGAAAAAATGAACAAACGGGACACGCCAGAATTTAAGGCAACACCGCACAATTAAAGCAGCGGCGCTTTGCGGAAATTTTGTATTCTGATTTTGTTGCGATTTCTTGCAATACGGCAAGTATTGCTGCGAAACCGCGCCTCATCAGTACGCAAAATTTATTCGCAAATCGCTCTTGTTCAATTATGCGGTATTGCCTTAAGAAACTGGTCGTGCAAAACATGATGAAAGAAAAGTTGAGTTACTGCGAAACAGCGAGACGATTTGAAGTAAAGGGCCGGAGGCATTTGCCATAGAGCGCAGAGGACGCAGAAGTTCAGCGGCTACGCACGGAGAATGAATCCATGACACCAAGATCGCCATCCTCGTTCTTGATGCGGAAAACAGGTTTTTGCGGAATGGCACAATTTATCAATTACATTGTAGTTCTGGCAGATGCTATGCTACTTTTGCCATTCTGTGTTCAATATGCTATAATTACCTCACCAAAGTGCGAAAGGAGGGCGCCTTATGCGATACATCTTAATGAATAAAGACGAGCCGTGGGCATTGTTCTCCTGTATACAGGACGAATTTGGAGAGGAAAGCGCGGTTCTGCAGGAGTGGTACACCGAATTGCGCCCGCTCGGTCTGCAATCGCTGACGGCGTGGCTTGAGAAGCGTAAGGCACCCAAGCACCGCAAGCACATTGAACAGCTTCTGGAGCAGTACGGCTGCATCGGTCTGGAGGGCTTTCTTCGTGTGACGCATGCGCTGTCGCTCAACGATACGTTTTGGGTGAAAGAAGAGTCGGAAACGCTCGGCTGGGACAAGGTTTCCCTATATCGAAACGAGTTTGATGCCCTCATCGCGCAGGCGGCTTTCAGCGGCGTGATCAGCGTAGAGTCCCTGTCCTCCACCTCGCCGGAGTTCGGTACGGACGGCTATTACGCAAAATGCTGGGTGCGTGAACCGGACGGAATTTACCTCTACAAGGGCGGCAGCGACACCTATGAAATCGAGCCGCTGTCCGAGTTTCTTGCGTGTCAGCTTGCGGTATGTATTTGTCCACAGGCTGTGGATTACGACCTGGATTTCTACCATCATCGGCTGATATCCAAGTGCCGTCTGTTTACCGATGAGCAGGCCGGACTCATCAAAATCAGCGACTTTCCCGATCGTCCGACAACGGTTTCCGAACTGCTGCGGCTGTATACTGGGTTTGGCGCGGAGGACGCGCTCCGCCGTATGTTCGTACTTGACGCGCTCATTCTCAACACAGACCGCCATCTCGGCAATTTCGGCTTCCTGTTCGACAATCAGACGATGGAAATTAAGAAGCCTGCGCCGGTCTTTGACCACAACCGCAGTCTGCTGTTCGATCTGGATGAAGATCAGCTGGCCAATCCGGACTGGTACATCGGCAAGTGCCGTCCGCGTATCGGCGTGGATTTTATCAAGACAGCACACGGTGTGCTGACAGATGAAATCCGGCAGGAGCTGAAAAATCTGGATGGCTTCCGCTTCATGCTGCATTCGGACATCGAATTGCAGGAGGAACGGCTGAACCGGCTGTCTGAAATTGTGGAGCGGCAGAGAAGAGCGATTCTGGCATGACAGGGCTTTGCCGCATTTTGGGCCGGAAACATAGATTGAATACAAAAAACAAATCCGCCGAACCTCGTGCTGTTTTGAGGTTCGGCGGTTAATGTTTAAGGTATAGCGGTAACTAAAGTATACAATGGAATCTTAGTTGTTTGCGGTTTGTTTCGATTTCGTACACTGGCGGTAAAACGTATTCGTCTTCAATCCGGTTTGCCGCATGGCCTCGGTCGCGGTGATTTCGCCGGTACGCCAGCGTGCGACTACCCGCTCGAAATTGTCCGGCAACGGCAGTGGCTTGCGACCGGCGTACTTGCCCTGTTCTTTTGCGATAGCAATTCCCTCGCACTGACGCTGGAGGATGTACTCGCGTTCGAGTTCTGCGATCGCCGCAAACCCTGTCAGCATAAACTTGCCGGTAGGTGTAGTGGTGTCGATGGACTCCTTGCGGCTGACAAACTCTACATGCTTTTCGGTCAGCCGTTCCACAAGATCAAGCAGGTTGCGTGTGTTGCGGGCAAAACGACTGATCGACTCCACGATCACGGTATCGCCGTGCGGATGTATTCCATCATGCGGTTCAGCTTTGGACGGTCATCGTTTTTGCCGCTGGCCTTGTCGATAAACAGTTCATCAACGCCGAGATCGTGCAGCAGGACTTCCTGACGTGCAGTATTCTGGTCCTCGGTGCTGACGCAGATATAGCCGATTTTCATGGTGTATCTCTCCTTCAAATATGGTATAATGAGAAATATAAGGACGGTGACGCTGATGGATAAGACAATCGAACAGGTAAAACAGTTAGCGCACCGTTATGGAGTGCCGAAACTGATATTATTCGGTTCGCGTGCCCGCGGCGATCATCACGCCCGCAGTGATTATGATTTCGCGGTATGGGGCTGCACGCCGCAGCAGCGTACACTATTCAGCGATGCAGTGGAAAATGATCTGGACTCGCTGTATTCGGTTGATCTGGTGTTTGTCAGCGAACACACCGATGCCGCATTGCTTCAAAATATAGAGAAGGACGGGATTTGCTTGCTGGACCGTTACAATACGAAATTCGAAAATCTCACCAATGCTGTTGAACGCTTACGCGAGGGTGTGCAAGCGTATCAAGAGAATCCGGCTAAAATCATTCGCGACGGTGTAATCCAGCGCTTTGAGTTCACCTGCGAGCTGGCGTGGAAAACCACTCGTGAGTTTTTGCTCGACCAAGGTTTTACAGAGTTGAACAGTCCGAAAGCAACGATGCGTAAGGCGTTCTCGTATGGCCTGATTGACGATGAACAGGCGTGGATTGCACTGTTGAATGCTCGCAACCAGACCTCGCACCTTTATGATGATGCAACCGCACAGGAAATTTACTCTCAGATTGAGAGCGAGTTTGTGTCGCTGTTTGATAAACTTATCGAGCAGTTGAAACGTGGTTGATTGCAATAGGGTCGCCGTACATTCTGACATATTTCAAAAGTCCGAAAACGACCCTATTGACATAGTTTTTCGTTGTTTCAGATGGGTATACCATATTGACATGCTCAAAAAATACCGGCTCTTGATGAGTCGGTATTTTTGTGTTTAGTCATCGTCGATAAGATCGGCAAGCAGACCAATAATAGTCAGCGTACTGAGAATGACTTTTCCTGCGTTCACTTTTTCACCTCCTCAACTGTCCGAGAAATTTTCAACGGCCTCGATAATCAAATCGACCACCGCGCCTACAGCCTGGAAAATTGGGCCTAATGGAATCATAAGCAACATCTTCTTCCCTCAGTACGCATAGAGCAGTTCGCCGGTCACTTCATGGAGCAGCGACAGGTCGTAAAGCATTTCCTCGATTTCCTCCTCCGAGCAGCCGTAGTCGAGCAATGCCTGCACTTCATCTGCGCTCACGCCAAACGCTTTGGCAACCGAGAACAGGTCATCATAGTTTTCCGGCGTGTCCTCATAGTAGTCGCGGTAATATGGAGAATAACGCCGCCACCAATGCTCATAACTGGTTTTCGGCGTAAATGCGCTTGTAGTCATACGTCCGGTGCGGTCGATTTTCAGAATTTCACCCTCCTTTGGCTCCAGAATGTCCGTTGGCGCTTTTAACCGCAGCTTTTTGATGGCCTTGCACAGGATTTGCTGTGTCGAGGCGTAAATAAGGTAGCCATCATAGAACATGACGCACAGCGGATTATCGCCAACTACGAACCAGATGGAGTTGTCCTTGTCCAGAACCGTGAAGACAAATGAATCCTCGACTGCTTCAGCCATGGATTGCAGGCTGTCAAAGTCGAGGGTTTTCTGCTGTTCAAGGAGCTGAACGGCAACATAGCTGTCCGTTTCCACGCTTGTCAGCGGAAGGTTTTCTTCTGCGCGCAGTTCCTTGTCATTTCAGAGCACGCCGTTATGTGCGAGGGCGAAGCTGTTTCCGTCGACTTTGCCGAGAAACGGGTGGTTATTCTGGTTAAACTGCGCATTGCCCTGTGTGGTCATACGGGTGTGTCCCATGACGACGTTCACACCGTGCGGAATATGAATCTTCATTTTTCGAGCGGGCAGGGGGCGCTTATAAATCCGCAGGCGGTCATTATTGTAGGCAATGCCGGTTGCGTCCGTGCCACGCACCTGACACTCACGTGCTAATGTGTTCAGAATTTTATTCTTGGTGTGGGTGCTCAGACTTTCCTTGAAATCGATTAAACCGAACAAACTGCACATATTATTCCTCCTCACTTGCATTTACAGGTTCATTAACATAGAGGCGGCACTCCTTGAGGTACTGGATCAGCTCCGGCTCGTGCACAGTGTCCAGAAAGTCGAACCAGCTCATGTCTTGCACCTCGCTGTCAGACAAAGAAACAGCCACCTCGACCAGATGGTTTACCATCTGCAAGGTGGCTTTCAAGGTATTCAGCTTCAAAGTTCCGCGAAACATTCTGATTTCAACGGTATCCGAATTGGTCAGGTTTACCGCCGTGTAGCGTCCGGCACAGGAGTTCTTCGCGTGGCTCATCTGGTCGGTCGGCGTGAGGCGAATGCCGTACCGCACTGCCCAGCGATTCGTCTGGCTCTGCGTGCGGCGGCAGAACCGCAGCAGTTCTGCCCAGAATTTCTCGACAAAGTAGAGCAAACGGGCAATCGCGGCTTCCTGCTGTTCGTAAGTACAGCCAAACGCCAGACGCGAGATGTGAACGTGCAGGCCACAAGTGCCTGCCGCATGACTGAGATAGCCCATGCTCTGCGCTTTACGGAGGATTTCCGCCCACGGCATTTCATTCAGATGGTATGTAAGTGTCATTGGGTGCGTGACAAGTTCCAAACCATCGTCCAAGCTGCCGTCCGTCTTGATATATAAATTCTCCGCGTCTGCATTGGCGATGTTCAACAATTTTTCGGCATTGTAACGGTCTGTGCCGCCGTTGTCGATTTCCAGTGCTACGCCGAAGTGCCGCAGACCCTTTTCGTGGAACACGAGGTCAGGCGTGTAATTGTACTCGTGAATAATGTCACAATGCTCATCCCAGCAGGATGCGCAGTAGGCGCTGTCATCTCCGTCACAGTACGCGCGGTCACGCCGCAGAATGCGGTCGCAATCTGCACAATGGACGTAATCCGCATCAAAGCAGCTTTCGCAGAGCGTGTAGTTGCTGTCCTCAATAGCATCCTCGGAGTAAATCCGCTCTCCGCAGGCGTCACAAATGACCGTAAACTCATCGGCGCAACTTTCACACAGCCAGTCGCTCCCGACTCGAAACATCGCATCGAGTGGATGCTCTGCACCGCAGTTCGCACAAATTCTGATTTCACTCATTGGTAATTCCTCCATTTCGTCTGGTAAATATCAATATTCTTCGGCGAGTAGCATAGTAGAATATACCTGACTGTCAATGGCGAACACCTTAGCGTTCACTGCGTCCGAGCACGCGACGTCAAGCTCATAACGGTACGGCGGCTGCTCCTGCTCATGGATAATGTGCTGACCGGTTGGCAATTTCGTCAGCGTGAATACCTACAAATAGTCCTTTTTCTCAACCTCCATCGTCAAGACCATGTGTCACATGAGGTTGGCCAGCCATGAGGGAATCTCAGCCATCACGCCGCACGTCAGAAATTTTTGATTGTTGAACATCTTTGCTTCCTTCTTTTTGACAAAAAGTAAGCTCCTGAGAATATCTCAGGAGCTTCTACATCTATAATATATAGTTAAAAATGAAGGAAAAACAGAAAAAAGTTCTCGCACTGCAACGCGTATTAAATAGAGAAATTCATTTTTGTGTAATTTTCGTAAAAGTGGGGATGTACACTTCGTTTTTTACAAAAAAGACGAAAAATTGTGACATAAGACGCGAATTCCATTCGTTTGAAAGCGCAGATTCGTCAGCCTCTTTCTGCGTTCTGCCGTTTTACAGTTCCTCGACCGACACGATGCCTTTACGCTCGCCGACCAGTGTCATCAGACGGTTTACCGTGCAGCTGCGCGGCAGGCGCAGTGTGAAGATCGCACAGGCATTGTGCTCACCGTTTTCCGCCGCACGGGTGATCTGGATATTCAGCACCTTGACATCACATCTGCGGTACAGCTGCAGCACATCGTCCAGACACGTTTTATCCTCATATTCCATATACACATTGATCTCGGGAACGTGCTCCAACACACGGTACTCCAGCCGCGAGAACACAAGCTCGGCGAGCATGATGAACACGGTCGCAAGAATGCCGCCCTCGTAGAAGCCGCCGCCAAAGGTGAGGCCGATGATGGCCGAGGTCCACAGTCCGGCCGCCGTGGTCAGACCCTTGACGCGCTGCCGCTTGGTAACGATGATGGTGCCTGCACCGATGAAGCCAATACCCGCAACAACTTGTGCACCGAGGCGCGCCATATCTGTAAAATAGTGCATATTCAGATACAGATACTGACTCGTCAGCGTGGTGATGGCCGCGCCGATGCAGATGAGGATGTGCGTGCGGAAGCCGGCCGGGCGGCGCTTGTACGAGCGCTCGATACCGATAATGCCGCCGCAGATGAGCGCGCAGGCCAGACGCACGAACACGGAAAGCGTCGTCACGTCGCGCAGGCCGTCAAAAACAGATAACATAGCAGTCCACTCCTTACAGCTCTTCGATCACGCAAAGGCAGTCCAGCTCCGCCAGATCGGAGAGAAGCTGCGTGTGCGGTATTTTTTCATTGAGGCGGATCGAGAAGATCGCACTTGGGTGCAGCGCCTCGCCACTTTTGTTCCGCTCGATATCGATGTCGTAGATCTGCACGTTCTGCGCTTTCAGCTGATTGATGATGGTACTGATGTCCCCGAGCGAATGGAACTCCATGTACAGATTGATGTCACGCGCGTTCTCCTGTATGTACGCATCCACAATTGGAAACAGGCGGATGCTGAGAAATATCATCGCGAATGCGATGAGCACGCACTCGTAAAATCCTGCGCCGACCGCAAGGCCGGTACACGCCGAAGCCCACAAGCCGGCGGCGGTAGTCAGTCCCTTGACCTGCTGGCGGCCGGTAACGAGAATGGTTCCTGCGCCCAGAAAGCCGATGCCGTTGATGACCTGTGCGCCAAAACGCGAAACGTCGGTTTTTATGCCGATCTCTGCGCAAATATCCGACCACGGCCCTGTCACCATGGTAAATTCGTACAGGCTGAGCAGCACGGTCAGCGCCGCGCCAAGACAGACGAGCATATAGGTGCGGAAACCGGCCGGACGGCGCTTGCGTCCGCGCTCCAGACCGATGCAGCCGCCGAGCAGCATCGCAAGGGCGAGCCGCACTACGACCGAGGCGAAATGAAGTTCGCGCAGGTATTGTATCATTCCACTCATTTGATGTAGGTTCTCCTCACTCGATAAAAAGTGCACACGCTGCCAATATGTATGCAGCGTGTGCAGCTTTCTACAATAGATTTCAGTATTTACTTTGCGAATCGACAGTCTGCCCAGCAGGCGTTGTGGTCGGACAGCTCAGGACCGGTGAACTTCGCCAGCGCGCTGCCCGGCTCGGCCCAGGTGCAGTCCTTCGTTTCGGTCGAAATCGTGCCGTGATCGACGCATTCCATGCCGCGCGCCATCAGCCAGTCCAGCTTGAGCAGCATGCTCTTGCCGCCCGGCATCGGCTTGCGGCGCGTGCCCTCGATGCTGCTGAACTCGCGGTAGGAGAAGCCGTTTTCCTCCGCCTGCGGCAGAACGCGCTCGTATTTCTCGACCGCCGCCATGTGCTTGGAGAGACGCTCCGGGTCGTTGAACAGCGCGGTGAAGCCCGGAATGTCGTTGCCGTCGAACGTGTTGGTGTTCAGGTCGCCGCCGATCATGACCGGCGTATCGGGCGCGAACGAACGCTTGATCTCATCATATACGACTGCCATCTGCGCTTCGCGGCCCTCGCTGTCCGCACGGTTCTCCAGATGAACGCTGACCGCGCCGACCTCGCGTCCGCCGATGTCGAGCGAGCAGACGATGGCGACACGTGCGCCGATGCGCTTCTGGCGGTCATAGTACCAGTTGTACTGCTCGGGCATATGGACGACCTTCGCCCAGCGGATGGGCCAGCGGGAGAACAGGGCGTTGCCGTGGAAGCCCTTGTTGTCCTCGGGATTTACCAGCTCGATAAACTCCAGACCGTAGGCGTAATTCATGCCGATGGATTTCGCGATTTCGTAGGCAACGTTGCAGTTGCCCGAGCGGACCGCGCCGTCATCCAGCTCGTTGGCGTAGATGATGTCCATGTTTTTGAGGTCGGGACACATATTGAGAAAGTCGATGGTTTCGTGAAGCGTCTGGCCGCGCTCGATGTTGAATACAACGTGGCGCAGCGTTTCGGGCACCTCGGCGGGCGCATCCACGAGGTTGTGCACCTCGCACTGCTGATACTGCGGGATTTTTTCCATGACCTTGAACTGGCCGAGTGCCGGGACGAGATTACCGAGTTCGATGCGTTTTTCGTAGGACAGGGTTTCCATTTGTTACACGCCTTTCATATAAATGGTGGATATTTACAGAAGTTTATTTGCGGTAGAATATGGGGGCAGCCGGCAGGAATGCTTGACTCCGCCGGCTGTTCCATATAAGGGAAGAAAAAGATGATACGTAAAATGAGGGAGTGCGGGGGGAAATCAGGCGTTTGCGGTCGTCTTTGCTGCTTCGGCAGCTTCGCGCTGCTTCATCTCGGTGATAATGCGCGGATAGATCTTATCGAGCTTGTAGAAGATCAGCAGAACGCCGATGCCGCCCCAGGCGATGATGTTGCCGATGATGTAGATGGCGATGAGCATCTGAGACTGTGCGGCATTGATGGTTGCGGTGCCGGCGAAGCCTACAAGGCTCATCAGGGCGCCGAAGATCGCGCTCGTCATGCCGGAGCCGAACTTCTGGCCGGCGGTGGTTGCGGAAACCATCAGGCCCTGTACGCGGATGCCGCTCTTCCATGCACCGTATTCGATAACGTCAGCCAGCATGGAGTATTTTACGCCGCGGAAGCAGCCCTTGCCGATGCCGCGCATGACGCAGGCGAACAGCGCAAGATTGAGGGCGCTCGGGTTGATGAACAGGGAAACCGTGCCGATAACGGCGACGATTGCGCCGATGAGAGCGACATTGCGCTTGCCGAACTTGGCGATGAACGGGGAGAGGACAAGAACGGTGACGATCTGCGGAATGGATTCGAAGGACGCGAGTGCGCCGAGCAGGTCGCGGTTGCCGAGAATGTACTGTGCGTAGTATGCGTTGCAGGTGCCGGTAACTGCCTCATAGAAGGACAGGAACACAGCGAGCATGAAGAACATGATGAAGTACTTGTTGGTGACGCAGAGCTTGATGCCCATCCAGAGCGGAACGTTCTTGCCGTCCTTGGTCTTGGTCTCTTCCTTGACGCGCTCGTGGCAGTTCTTGAAGCAGATGAACAGCATGATGATGGAAACGATGGCGTAGAGGATGGAAACCTCGATCCATGCCTGCTGGGTGTCACCCAGACGGGTAACCAGCGGGAAGGTAATGGCGGTGATGACCATGTTGCCGAGGGCGGACATACCGGTACGGAACAGGTTGACAACGGCGCGCTGGTCGGTGTCGCGGGTCATCAGGGTAGCCAGCGTTGCATACGGAAGGTTGAGTGCGGTGTAGACAACGGTGGTGCAGAAGTTATAGGTGATGAAAACGTAGATGCCCTTGACGATCGGGGTTGCAGGCGGAACGGTGAACAGCAGGATGGCTGCGATGCCGTACGGAATCATCATCCAGAGAATCCATGCACGGGATTTGCCGTGCTTGGAATGCGTGCGGTCAACCAGATGACCGATAAGTACGTCGGAAATACCATCGAAGAAACGGGAGAACAGCATGATGGTACCGATCATAGCCGCCGAGATACCGACTACGTTGGTGTAGAAGTAAATCAGCAGCGAGGTGGTCAGGGCGTAGACAACGTTGCAGGCAACGTCGCCGAGGCCGTAGGAAAACTTTTCTTTGAGATGGATTTTCTCAAATTCCTTATCACCCGCGAAAGTCGGGTTGCTGGATTTGCCCATGGTTTTGCTCAGTCCTTTTTTTTTGTTTTTCTTTTCTTTTCAGTTGCAGCGATACAGACCGTCCGGTGCGCCGGGCGCATCGGGAGTGGGTCTGCCTTTGAGACGTTGTCCGGACTCGTCTCTCGCTATACCCTTTCAGTGGAAGTCCGTTCCACCGAACATCTACAAGTATAGCACTGAGCGGAATAAAATTCAATAAATCATATTGTAAAAAGAATAATATTCAATTTTGTGCATTCTTCACAAGGTCGATGTTTTGTGATACAATGAAATCACTATATAATGCGGAAGTGCAGGGTGATTGCATGGACAAGAACGTTTATGCCGCAATTCAGTCGCAGTATTCGACTTTATCCAAGGTTGGAAAGCGGATTGCGGACTATATCTTAGCCGATCCGGTACATATTACCTCGATCAGCATTCAGCAGATGGCGGCCGAGCTTGACATCGCGGAGTCGAGTATTATTCGATTCTGCAAGATCGTCGGCTGCGCGGGCTTCAGCGAGGTAAAGCTGCTGCTGGCGAAATATTCTCCTAAGTCGGTGCGCACGATTTTTGAAGATCTGTCCGAAACCGATAGTATTTCGACCATTTCGGAGAATGTGTTCGGCCGGAATATCGACACGCTCGAGCGGGCGCTCCAGCTGCTTGATTTCGAGAAAATCGAGCAGGCGGTGGGGGCGCTCAACCGGGCGGAGAATATCCTCATCCTCGGCGTCGGCGCGTCTGGCACCATCGCGGAGGACTTCTACATCCGCCTCATGCGCATCGGCATCCGCGCGGTTTCGCTGACCGATTCGCACCTGATGCAGATTCAGGCGAGCCAATGCGGCCCGGATACGGCGGTTATCGCCATCTCGCATACCGGCAAGACGCGCGAAATCGTGTCGGCTGTGCGTACCGCGAAGGAGTGCGGCGCGCCGACCATCGGCATCACCGGCTACCCGGATACGCCGCTCAAAGAGGTCAGCGACATCTGCCTTGAGTTGTATTCGCCCGAGCAGCTTTTCGTGTCGCCGCGCGTGGCGCAGTTCTCCCTCATTGACACGCTTTATGTCAGCCTCGCTATCCGCCGCAAGGACAGCGTCGTACAGAATATTGAACGCATGAATGAAGTGCTCCTGCCATTTCGCACTGATTGATCATTTTTGATCCTGTGTGTGGAATTTGATGCTTGAAAGATATATTGTATCATTGCTTCTATATCGTATATGTGCTGCGCTCGGATCAAAGAGATTATGCTAACGATCTAGCATTGTTTCAGTCAATGCTGTCCCTGTATCATGTTCCCGTTTGATTATTGCGATTAACTGCGCTGATAAAGCAGCGCCAATCTCGCGATATAGCACATCTCTGACGGCAGCTCAGATTGCCAATCTGGAACATCGGCGAAAATATATCAGCCAAACTCTTCATCTTCCACAGGATCAAATTATATTCTACAGCACGAAAGAAAACCTTATCTGGATGTGTTGATGCGGAAAATATACGGCTACATGACCCAATAGGTATGTTTACAAATTCACCTCAAAAAAACTCCATAATCCCCGCCTTCAGCACCCTCCACTCCCGGCCAACCTTTACGGCCGGGAGTTCTTCATTTGCGATCATCTTGCGCACCTGCTGGCGCGTGGTCTTGAGCAGGGCTGCGGTTTCTTTTACGGTCAAGATTTCATCGTTCGGCATAGAAAACCTCCATCAACATAGGTGAAAACGCATTTCACTTTAATTCATGTATGCTTATTCTAATGTTGGCGATCAAACGTCAAATCATGCTGTCTAAGCAGACTCAAATACCCTGAAACAAGCCTTTATCCGAACCATTTCCAGTACGTTAACTCGATGAATGCTTATTGGCGCCTTTGAATCTTTCATTGGAATTTGAATATTGGCCGAACTTAACCGCACTGTAGTGGAGGATGGGAAAGGATTTCTTGAAAATATCCAAACGATCTTGAACATCCGCCTTGCGATCATAATACAGATTGCAGGTCAAATCACACCTCGACAGCTTGAACTCCTTGAGCCGCCGGTCAACGCCGATTTTATCAAGGATATTTCGCAGACGGTGCTTTAGCTGTTGAACAGACTCTTTGTCTGCCTGAAATAATGCGGTCGACTCATATGTACCAGTGAGCAGGGAGGACGGGTTAACAATCAGTATCAGCCAGCACGGATGCGAGATGGATTGCCCTAAGTGAATTTCAACGCCGATGGACTTGAACTGCGGCATCTGGTAATACGACAAAAGTCCTAATTTCCCTTTGCCGGTACAAATGCACTCGTTTTGTTCGATAATGTTCTGGATTTCGGAATATTTGCATTGTAATTTCAATGAAAAGGTGCGGATACCGTACTCATTCGTAATCATTTGCTGTTCCTCCGTTTCTGAGCGCATACCGTGCAGCGCTTGCAGGTTTTCGGCTCATGCTGCAGCATTTTGAAAAGGCTGTCATCGGTCGGAAACACGGATTTCGACTTGGTTACCTTCCTGAGCTGACGGTTAAAGCCTTCAATCGTGTTGGTCGTATAGATCAGCCGTCGGAGTTCTTGAGGAAACTTAAAATAAGTGCTGAGATTTGCCCAGTTATCCCTCCACGACTGAGAAATCTTAGGATACTTCTTGTCCCAGTGTCCTGCGAACGTGTCTAACGCGTCAAAAGCAGCCGGTTCATCTACTGCTGCGTAGACTGCTTTTAAGTCAGCCATAAGTGCCTTCAAATCCTTGTAGGAGACATATTTGCTGGAATTTCGAATCTGGTGAATAATGCAGTTTTGAATCTCAGTTTTAGGGAAAACTGCCTCAATCGCCGCAGAAAACCGGTCAAATTATCCGTACAGGCAATGAAAATATCCTCGATGTCCTGGCTGATGCTGGTCTGATTTTTCTGCAGCACCTTGGGGTCAAATTCGCTCTTGCGATCCCGCGGCACAGATACCTCTACATCGCCAGAACTGGTGCGCAGGGTTTTGCTGCTGTGCCCGTTCCGGCTATTATCCGTGTCCTTGTTCTTGTAGTCATACCGGTTGTAGCCCAGCTGATCGTCCAGCTCGGCCTCCAGACCGTTTTCCATGAACTCGGTGTTAGGTTTAAGTCTAGTCTGCCACATAGCCTCGATTGCGGTAATCTCTCCGGCACGCCATCGGGAAACAACCCGCTCGTAGTTGTCCGACAGCGGTATCGGCTTGCGTCCGGTGTACTGGCTCTTTGTCTTGGCAATGGCGATACCCTCGCGCTGGCGCTGGAGGATGTACTCGCGTTCGAGTTCTGCGACCGCCGCAAACGCCACAGTCAGCGTCATTGTCGCAACAAACACAATGATACTATTGTCGATAACAATCGTTTTTTTCATAACTTTCCCTCCTTGTTTTATCTGCCTTAACGGCTTCAAATTTAAATAAAAAAACGCTTTCAAGACATGGCTACTCATGACTTGAAAGCGTTTTTATATCTTTGTTGGAACAGCACAAAAGGGCAGAGTTTTACCTGCTCTGCGAGCAGTGTATTGCACCGCGAATCGGCTTGCCAGATTCTTTTTTCACGGCGTACACCTCCTTCTGCCCAATAAAGCGCAGAAGAGGTTAACAGCGTCTTCGTTGATGCTTGCAACCGGCTGTCATTGCGGCGTTCGCCGCCTTAGACCCTTCCGGCTTTGCGTCCCCCATCTTTTGATGGGTTTGCCTATCTCTCAGACACCATATATGTACCTGATTTTTGATTGCTATACCATAATCTGTATAAGCGCACAACTGGTCTGCTATACAATTCGTGTCATAAAAACGACATTTCGCGCAGCAATCTGATGAATATCACCGTTCGGATAGCACAGCTGCGCTGCGCTTGCCTGTCTGTACACGCGACCGTTTCATCCGGTGGACGCAGTACGGAGAGTGTGCTTTTTATTTCCACTGGGTGCGGTACTGATGCGGGGTAATGCCGGTGCTCTTACGGAACGCCATAATAAAGTGCGAAGCACTGGAGAAACCGCAGTTATCTGCGATGGTCTCAATACTCTGCGAGGTGGTGAGCAGCTGCTGCTTTGCGGCGCTCAGACGCACAGTCTGCAAAAACTGATGCGGTGTTGCCGACTGGTATTCCTTAAACTTACGCATATAGTAGCAGGTGCTGAGTGCAGCACGCTGGGACAGGTGTTCGATGGAGAGCGATTTGTCCGCAAAATTGTACGTCATATAGTCGGCTGAGTCCTGAATGGCGATCTCGAGATCGCTTTTTTTCTTTTCCCCGAGCACGAGCACGAGCAGAACGAGCAGCTTGTTGATCGTCAGGGAAATAATATGAGGATTGGGCTGGTTCTGGTGCACCGAGACCATGATGCGGCGGACACATTCCTCAATCTCGGCATTGCTTCCGGTGGGCAGGATGAACCCGTGCGTATTGAGGATAAGATGTGTATAGGCCGTGCTGCCGTTGCCTGCAAAGTGGAACCAGCGCATGCGAATCGGTGTGAGGGCGTGATAGCTGTGCGGTTCTCTGCAGTCAAGCAGGATCAGGCTGCCGGGACCGGCGGTGCGTGTTTCACCGCGGTAGGTGACCGACAGTTCGCCTTCATCTACAATAAGCATCTGGCAGATATCCAGATAATTACGCTGCATACCGTATGTTTCGTCGCAATGGTAGCTGCCTGCGTGCGGAACATGGTACAGGTTAGTCGCGGTAAAGGCATCTGCATCGTGGTAATAGCGGACAGAATCTGCCAGAATACCCATATCGTTAAGCATAATTGGTGTCAACTCCTTTTTTGTACCATATCATGGTATGGAAATGCTGTCATTCGCTTTTCTTATACAATTATATCAAAAAATAATACTGATAAAAAGTATAAAATTTTGATATTTTATTATTATCCTGTGTAGTGATGAATGTGAGAATTTGATATATGATAGGTACAACGAAAGGGAAACGAACAAAAACACAAAAAATAGTTTCTTTTGAGTTGAAAAGACGAAGGGAAAAGAAAAAACAAGAATAGGAAATTCTACAATATAATAGGATTTTCTTGTTCAGAAGAGGGGTTGAAACATTTGATTATCATTTTAACATTCATCGCCTTCACCGGTCTGGTGGCCTTGATCTCATGGTACAAGACCAAGGAGGAGAACCTGTCCACCAAGGAAGGCTACTTCCTTGCAGGACGCGGACTGACCGGTCTGGTCATCGCCGGTTCACTGGAAATGACCAACCTGTCCACCGAACAGCTGGTCGGACAGGCCGGACAAAGCTATTCGACCAACATGGGCGCCATGAGCTGGTCGGTAAACGCAAGTATCGCGCTGCTGGCGCTGGCACTGATCTTCCTGCCGAAGTATCTGAAAGCTGGCATCACCACCATTCCGGAATTTCTGGAGGTTCGATTTGACCGCACCACCAAGCAGATCATCTCGTTCCTGTTCCTGCTCGGCTATATGCTTACTTACCTGCCGACCGTACTGTACTCCGGTGCGCTGGCCTTCAACCAGATTTTCCATCTGGATCAGCTGTTTGGCATCACCTCTTATCAGAGTATTGCGATTCTGTGTGTTGCAATCGGCGTTATCGGTTCCATCTACGCAATCTTCGGCGGCCTGAAGGCAGTTGCGGTATCTGATACCGTAAACGGCGTGGGCCTGCTGATCGGCGGTCTGCTGATTCCGATCCTGTCCATCTGCATCCTCGGCAACGGCAGCTTCCTTGCCGGTATTCAGGACTTCATCACCAATGTTCCGGCGGAAAAGTTCAACGCGGTCAATCCGGCGAACGCCCTGCCTCCGATGATTCCGTGGCCGGTCCTGTTCCTCGGCATGCTGTTCAACAACCTGTTCTACTGGTGCACCAACCAGTCTATCATCCAGCGCACGCTGGCAGCAAAGAATCTGGCGCAGGCACAGCGCGGCGCAGTGTTCACCGCCTTCCTCAAGCTGCTGGATCCGTTCTTCATCACCATCTGCGGTCTGCTGGCTTACCGCTTTTTCGGAGACGGCCTGGCAAACAGCGACCTGGCATATCCGTCTCTGATCACCACAGTTGTTCCGAACTGGCTGCTCGGCATCATCGCAGCGGTTCTGTTCGGTGCGATCCTGTCGTCCTTTAACTCGGCACTGAACAGCTGTGTAACGCTTTACACGCTGGACTTCCACCGTCCGCTGTTCAACCAGACCGCAAGCGACTCTCATCTGGTAAGCGTAGGCAAGCGCGTTGGTACCGGTCTTGCGATCGTATCCATCTGCGTAGCGCCGTTCGTCAGCAATGCACCGTCCGGTCTGTATGACTTCCTGCAGGAGTGCTTCGGCTTCTACTCCATGCCGATCCTCGCGATCGTGCTGGTAGGCTTCTACACCAAACGCGTTCCGGCCTGCGCACCGAAGATCACGCTGGTCGTACACGTTATCCTGTACTCGATCTCCAAGTTCCTGCCGCTGAATGTGCATTACCTGTATGTTCTTTCGGTACTGTTCCCGGTAGACCTGGCACTGATGCTGCTCATCGGCAAGTTCAAGCCCCGTGCTACCGACTTCATCCTCGAGGATTCCAAGGCTGTTGACCTGACCCCGTGGAAGTATGTAAAACCCGCCGCGCTGACCTGCTTCATCCTGATGCTGTGCGTCTACGCGCTGTTCTCTCCGATCGGTCTGGCTCGATAATGAGCCGGACCCCGGAAACCATTCAACTATTCACATTGTAAGAAACGCACAAGGCGTTTTCGATAAAATCTAACAAAGGTATTGAGATTTTTTGAGGAGGAAAAACTTATGAGCAAGGAAATCAAAATCGGTCTGATCGGCGCTGGCTGGATGGGCAAGGCCCACACCACCGCATTCCACAACGCACGCATGATCTTCGGCGATGATATGCCGGTATTTGAGCTGGTAAGCGACGTCAGCGAGGATGCAGTAGCAAAGTTCGCGAAGAACATGGGCTACAACCGCTACACCACCAACTGGATGGACGTTGTTACCGATCCGGCAATCGACCTGGTTGACGTTGCAACCCCGAACTGCATGCACTACGAGATGGCAAAGGCTGCTCTCGAGCACGGCAAGCATGTTTTCTGCGAGAAGCCGCTGTCTCTGTCTGCTGAGCAGTCCCGCGAGCTGGCTGATCTGGCCAAGGAAAAGGGCGTAGTCAACTACTGCGGTTTCTCCAACATCATGAACC
>NZ_CDRQNY010000014.1:0-59629 GCF_977037065.1 Butyricicoccus sp.
TGTTCCCATTCCGAACACAGTAGTTAAGCTCGTTTACGGTGACAATACTTGGCTGGCGACGGCCCGGGAAGATAACTCAACGCCTACATCTAAGCAGCAACGAAAGTTGCTGCTTTTTCTTTTGCATAAAATGCAGGAGAATCTTTTCTTTTTCCCGATTTTCCTGTACAATAGAACTATCGAAAAATTTTTCGCCTGCTGTCGAAAAATCCACTGTTTCGTCGGCAGACCGATCAACGGAGGGAGAAATGTTATGTCGATTCAGGAAAACTGCCGTGTTGTAGAAAATACACGGCTGGGCGAGGGTCTGTATCTGATGGTGCTGGACGCGCCGGAAATCGTTAAACTGACGCAGTGCGGTCAGTTCGTCCACATTGCATGCGGTGAGGGTCATCTGCTGCGCCGCCCGATCTCGATCTGCACCTGGCAGGGCAGCCATCTGCGCATTGTTTTTCAGGTGAAGGGCGACGGCACGAAGTGGCTGAGCGAACGCAAGGTCGGCGATGTGCTCGACGTGCTTGGACCGCTCGGACACGGCTTTGACGTACAGGCACTGGGTGACCGCCCAATCTTTATCGGCGGCGGCATTGGTGTTCCGCCGATGCTTGGCTGTGTACGCACGGCAGTAGAAAAGGGTGCACAGCCTGCCGCAATCCTCGGTTTCCGCAACAAGGGTGCGGTAATCCTGGAGGGCGACTTCCACGACGAATGCGAGACCTTTGTCACCACTGACGACGGCACCTACGCGCGTCACGGCTTTGTCACCGATGTGCTGAAGGAGCAGGTGGCAGGTGCGACCGGCGTGGCGGCCTGCGGTCCGAAGCCCATGCTGAAGGCGATTGCGGCGATTGCAAAGGAGGCCGGCGTGCCCTGTCAGGTTTCGATGGAGGAGCGTATGGGCTGCGGCATCGGTGCCTGTCTGGTGTGCGCGTGTGCGCTCAAGTCGGAAAACGGCGAAACCCGTTACGGTCATGTCTGCAAGGACGGTCCGGTGTTCAATGCTGAGGAGGTCGAGTGGTAATGGCAGATTTAAGAGTGAACTTTTGCGGCGTTGAGCTGAAAAACCCGATCACGACCGCATCCGGCACCTTCGGCTTCGGCCATGAGTACGGCGAATTTTTTGACCTGTCCCAGCTTGGCGGCATCGGCGTGAAGGGTCTGACCCCGACCGAGCGGCTCGGCAATCCGGCGCCGCGTATCGCGGAGACCCCGCAGGGTATTCTGAACTGTGTCGGTCTGCAGAACCCGGGCATTGACCGTTTCATCGAGGAACAGATTCCGTTCCTGCGCCAGTACGACACCAAAATTATCGCCAACGTCTCCGGCAACACGGTCGAGGAGTACGAGGGCATGGTCGAGAAGATTTCGGACGCGGATGTTGACCTCATCGAGATGAACATCTCCTGCCCGAACGTAAAATGCGGCGGCATGGCATTCGGCACCCAGCCGAAGATGGTCGAGGAGGTTGTTTCGGCAGCCAAGGCCAAGGCGAAGAAGCCGCTGATCGTCAAGCTGTCCCCGAATGTCACCGATATTGCGGAGATTGCACGCGCGGCGGAGTCCGCAGGTGCGGACGCGCTTTCGCTCATCAATACACTGCTCGGTATGCGTATTGACATCGAAAAGCGCAAGCCCATCCTGTCCAACGTAATGGGCGGTCTGTCCGGTCCGGCGGTGTTCCCGGTTGCGGTTCGCATGGTATATCAGGTGCGCAAGGCGGTTTCCGTGCCGATTCTCGGCATGGGCGGCATCCGAACCGGACGTGATATTGTCGAAATGATGCTTGCGGGCGCAGACGCGGTTGCCATGGGTACGGTGATGTTCAACGACCCGACCGCTCCGGTCAAGGCGCTTGCCGAGCTGAACGAGTGGCTGGACGCACACGGTGTGAAGTCCGTCACCGAGCTGTCCGGTGCAGTTGAGGTAGGCTGATGAGAACCACGGTCTACATCATCCGTCACGCTGAGGCAGAGGGCAATGTATACCGCCGGTGTCATGGTCAGTACAACGCGCTGCTGACCACGCGGGCATACAAGCAGCTGCCGTATCTGGCAAAGCGGTTTGAGAATGTGCCGCTTGCGGCGGTTTACTCGTCCGACCTGTTCCGCGCACGCGTAACGGCACAGGCTGTGGCAGAGCCGCATCATCTCTCGGTGGAGACCCGACCGGTGCTGCGCGAGATTGATATGGGAGACTGGGAGGACATTCCGTGGGCCGAGCTGCCGCACACATGGCCTGAGCAGTACGCGCTGTGGTGTGCCCGTCCGTGGGAAGCAGCGCCGCCGCACGGCGAGACGGTCATGCAGGCCGGTCAGCGCATGCTGGACGGCGTGCGCGCAATTGTGCGCGAAAATGAGGGCAAAGAGGTCGCAGTAGTGACGCACGGCAGTGCGATTCGCGGCATGCTGACGATTGCACACGGCTTTGCACCCGAACAGATGGGCGAAATCGGCTGGGGTGACAACACCTGTGTTGCCAAGCTGGAATTTGACGAAAACGGCAATATCGACGTGGTTTACGAGAATGATGCCTCGCATTTGCCGCAGGAATACTCCACGTTTGCGTCCATTGGCTGGACGAATACCAAGGGTATTCCGGCGTCGCCGCAGATCTGGTTCCGCCGCGCTGACCCAAAGAATCCACAGGATGTGGATAAAATTGTGGGATTCATGCGCGAGCTGCACAGGAATGCCTACGGCACGGATGCAAACCTCGATCCGGATGCGCTCATCCGCGATGTAGAGCGGGCACAGAAGGTTTCGCCGCGGGCATGCACCTTCGGCTGTTTGGAAAGCGGGAAGGAGGTCGCGCTCGTTTACCTGAAAACCTGGTGGGAGGAGCAGCCGGAGATTGGTCTGGTCGGCGGCTTCTGCATTGCCGGTGACTACCGCGGCTGCGGTCTGAGCGGACAGATTCTCGGTCAGGCCATCAGCGTGTACCGTGCGCTCGGCAAGCGCGAGCTGTGTGCTCGTGTTGCCGAGAAAAACATGCGTGCACAGGGTTTTTATCATAAATTCGGTTTTCTGCAGCGCGGCGAGTACCGCGATGAGAACGGACTGCATTATCAGATGGTAAAGCCGATTTCGGTCGAATAAATAGGAAAAGCGCTCTGTTTTTGGCAGAGCGCTTTTTGATTCGCAATGAGAAATCAGCAGTTGGTAATTGTATACGGCAGCGGAAAAGAAATCCTTTTCGGCTGCTTTTCGATTTTACAGCTTGAGCAGAACCGCACTGTATCGCGGCAGCGCAACCGTACACAGACTATCCTTGTGGGAGACGGCAAGCGTCTCTCCGGTGCCGCCGAACTCCGCGGCATTGCTGTCAAGCAGAATCGTAAACTTCGGCAGGGAAGCGGTGAAGTTCTGTTCGCTGTCCGCAAAATTGCACAGGGCGAGCAGCGTTTCTCCGTTTGCACGGCGCTCCATGCCGAATACGCAGGGCGCATCCGCATGATTTTCCGCCCACCGGAAATTATCCGGCGCATAATCTGCGTGCAGCGCGGGATTCTCCACATAAGTTTTGCACAGGCTGTGGAAAAATCGGTGGAACGGACGTTCTGCCAGTGCCCAGTCCAGTGTACCGGCTTCGCTCCATTCGTACAGCTGACCCAGCTCGTTGCCCATGAAATTCAGCTTTTTACCCGGATGCGTGAACATATACAGATACATCACACGCGCCTGCGCATACTTGTCGCATTCGTCCGCGCCCCACATTTTCTGCACGATTGCCGCCTTGCCGTGCACAACCTCGTCGTGCGAGAGCGGCAGCAGGTAGTGCTCGTTGGAAAAATAGTGCATCGACCAGAGCAGCTTGCCATGGTCGCGCGGACGCAGATCCGGCTGGGTTTGGCAGAACTCGAGCGTATCGTGCATCCAGCCGAGATCCCACTTGTAGTCGAAGCCCAAGCCGCCCTCGTCCACCGGACGGGTGACACCGGGATAGGCAGTCGAGTCCTCAGCGATGAGCAGAGCCGAGGGATGGCGGGCTTTCAGACCGCGGTTCATATTTTTGAGGAATTCGAGCGTGTCGCCGTTGACGCCGCGCGCGGGATCGCCCTGCCAGTAGATCAGGCGCGAGACCGCATCCATGCGCAGACCGTCAAAATGAAACTCAGTGAGCCAGTAATCGGCTGCAGACTGCAGAAAACAGCGTACTTCCCGTCTGGAATGAATGAAATTGTAGCTGCCCCATTCACTTTCGCCGACCGCGCTATGCGGGTACTCGTACAGGTGCGTGCCGTCGTATTTTGCCAGACCGTAGGAGTCTACGGCAAAGTGTACCGGTACAAAATCCATGATCGCACCGATACCGGCATGATGCAGCTTGTCAATCAGCAGTTTCAGCTGTGCCGGCGTGCCGTAGCGCGAGGTCGGAGCAAAAAATCCGGTGTTCTGGTAGCCCCAGGAGCCGTCAAACGGGTGCTCGGACAGCGGCAGAAACTCCACATGCGTGTAGCCGTTTTCCTGCAGATAGGGAATCAGTCGGCGGGCGATTTCATCGTAGGTGTACCAGCCGTTTGCGTCATCCGGATTGCGCATCCACGAGCCGAGGTGCATCTCGTAGATGCTCAGCGGTGCGTCCGGCGAAGCCGTGCGGTCAGCCATCCACGCCTCGTCTGTGAAGCGGTACTCGTCAAGGTCGGTGATAATCGAGCAGCAGGCAGGCCGCAGCTCCATGGCAAAGCCGTAGGGATCGCAGTGCTCGGTGACAGAGCCGTCCGGGCCGTAGATGCGGTATTTGTAAAACTGGCCTGCGCGGGCGTCCGGCACAGAGACCGACCAGAAGCCGCTGCGGCCGTCCTGTACCAGATCGGTTTCGGTCCAACCGTTGCACGCGCCGGTCAGCGTAATGCGGCTGGCATTGGGTGCAAAGGTACGGAAAACGACAGCGTTTTGCTCTATGTGAGCGCCAAACCAGCGGTAGGCGTCGAAAATTTCTCCTGTGAAGAATTGGTGCTGATTCATGGAAGCACTTCCTTTCTTTTTCCCTTAACGGGGGGATGGTCGCTTGTGAAGCGAGCGGAATCTTGCCTACGCGGCAGGCGCACAAGAGGGTAGACACCAAGGTTTCCACCCTCTTGTGAATCACCCCTTTCCTGAGAGGGCACGGTGGTTGTTCAGAACTGAGACTATAGAGGAACGGCAGAGGATTTTTTCTACCGCAGGACGCGCTTTGCACGTCCATGTATCCGCATATTCGCAGTGTCGGATAGATTACTGCTACACATGCGGTTAAATCTACGCTGGGTGCGGCACAAGGTGAATTGCCCGAAGGGCAAGAGAAGGTCCCCTGGGGGATAACAGTGCCGCACAATTCGTTAGCGTGTTATGATAGACAGGGTCTACGAAGATAAATTGTAGCGAATACCTAAATTCGCAGGTGCCTTCCGTTACAACGTGCCAAAGGGTTGCGCGACACGGGTATGTCGCGCCTGCGGAGACGGAACCGCATGTGTAGCAGCAGAGTATCTGGCACTGCGTATAGGCAGGGGCATGGGAGCACACTGTGCTCCCCTACGGAAGAAAAAATCCTCTGCCGTTCCCCTTTTCGGAGCGGTCTCGTCTCTCCGATTTTCGCCGTGCCCTCTAAGGGAAAGCGGAAGATTCACAAGAAGGAGAAAACCGCAGGTTGTCTCCTTCTTGTGCCCTCGCCGGGCAGGCGAGTTAGGTTCGCTTCGCAAGCGACCACACGATACAGCGGCACAATCCAGATTTTATAAATTAAGTATAGAATACATCCACGTTAAACGCAACCGTCAAAACTGTACAAAGTGTCCGTTAAATAAAAATGAACCGGCCCGCCGCTTCGCGGCTCTTATACTCGGGTGCGTCGAAGGACGCGGATTTCACTGAAAATAAAATGAACCGAATCCAGAGTGGATGCTCTTATATACAGACGCACCCAGGGAAAGGATAGAAAGTTATGAACGATAAAGAGCTTGTCAGCCGCATGCAGCACGGCGATATGCAGGCGTTCGATGAGCTGTACGAGCGCTACAAGGACGATGCATACCGCCTTGCGTGCCTGATCACCGGCAGCAGGACGGACGGCGAGGATCTGGCGCAGGAGGCCTTTGTCACCTGTGCGCAGTCCATCAAATCACTGCGGGACGGCAGTAAATTCCGCCCGTGGCTACTCAAAACGCTGTCCCGCGCGGCGTGGAAGTATTGCCGCAAGGCCAAACGGGAAACACCGGTATCCGAGTTTTTCGACACGGGCGGGAGCGCGGAGAGCGCACTGTCCGCCGTACTGCGGACGGATGAGCAGCGCCGTCTGTACGCCGCTCTCGACACGCTGGACGAAAAACGCCGCGTGACCGTGGTGCTGTATTACTTCGATGATCGCTCGGTGCGCGAGATCGCGCAGGCGACCGGCGTGACCGAGGGAACGGTGAAATCCCGCCTTTTTTCCGCTCGCCGTCATCTGCGGCAGGCGCTGACCGAAGAACGGAAGCCGAAGGAGGCTGCAAATCATGGATGAAATCAAAATGGAACGTGAAATCAAGGAAATGCTGCATCAGTGTGCAGATGAGCTGCATGCACCGGATTCGATGCAGACGCGCGTCAAATTCGCATTGAACAATGCACCGGCACGCAAGCGTCATCTGTGGAGCAAACGCTTTGTGGCGGTTGCCGCTGTGGCGGCTATCGCGGTGACCGGCGCATTTGCGGCAGGCGGCATGGGCGGCATTTTCAGTCAGAGCTGGTCTGACCAGCGGCTGGATCTGTCGAGCACGCAGGCGCATCTGGCGGACGCAGGCGTGGCACTGACCCTGCCTGACAAGATCGGCGAGTACACGTTCAGCTACGGCTTTGACGTGGACACGACCGCGCAGAACGACATGGGCGAGAACGAAAAGGTCGCCGAGGTGGACGCAACCTACGAGAAGGACGGTGTAGAACTCAACTTCTCTGCCTACAAGAGTTACAGCGTGTTCACCGAGGACGAAATGGACAATCCGGTTCCGGCAACGACCGCCGAGGTAAACGGCGTCACGCTGACCTACCGCGATACGCATTACCGCTTCGTACCGCCCGACTACGAGAAGTCCGACGAGGAAAAGCAGCAGGAGAAGAACGGCGAACTCGTTATCAGCTACGGCTCGGACGAGGTGGAGGATAAAATGTTCCAGTCCGTACTCTGGGAGCAGGACGGCGCAACGTACCTCATCAGCGGCTTTGATACCGGTCTGGATGCACAGGCGATGTTCGATATGGCAGCTGAGCTTGTAAAGTAAATCACAGCAGACGAAATTTCACGAAAAAAAGCATCGGAAACGCAGTTTCCGATGCTTTTTTATGCTTAGGGGATGGTTTACTCCACCGAAATGATGTAATAGTAAACCGGCTGACCACCGTCGATGACGTTGATCTCCATCTCCTTGTTTTCCTTGTGCAGCAGGTTCTCGACCTCAGCGGCCTGCTCCTCGGTAACGCCTTCGCCGAAGATAACGGTTGCAAAGGCGCTGTCGTCGGATACCATTTCGCGCGCCAGCTTCTTGATGACCGAGGTTTCCTTGCCGTTGGCGCACAGCTTGCCTTCGCACAGCGACAGATACTCGCCCTGCTTGATCTTCTTGCCGTCAAACTCGCTGTCGCGGGCGGCGTAAGTCACCTGACCACTGCGGACATGCTTTGCCGCGTCCAGCATAGCAAGCGCCAGCTCGCTGTCCTGTCCGGCCTCCGGATCGACTGCCAGCATGGCGGAAATGCCCTGCGGGATGGTCTTGGTGGGCACGACGATCACCTTTTTCTCCTCGGAGAGATGAACCGCCTGCTCGGCAGCCATGATGATGTTCTTGTTGTTCGGCAGCACGAAAACGATCTCTGCCGGAACGGCATCGACAGCGTGCAGAATATCGTCGGTGGACGGGTTCATGGTCTGGCCGCCCTGTACGACAACGTCCGCGCCGAGGTCGGTGAACAGGCTCTTGAGACCCTCGCCGGCGGCAACGGCCACAAAGCCGAACTTTTTCTCTGCGGGGACGATCACGCGTTCCTTAGGCGCGTCTGCCGTGCCCTCGATGACCTTGGCGGTGTGCTGCTCACGCATATTCTCGATCTTGACGGTCAGCAGCGGGCCGAATTTCAGGCCCTCCTCGAGCGCCTTGTTCGGCTGGTCGGTGTGAACGTGTACCTTGACGATATCATCATCCTCGACAACGACCAGAGAATCGCCGATTTCGTTCAGGATGGAGCGCAGACGAGCAACATTGCGTGCCTTGTCCTTGCGGGATGCGATGAACTCGGTGCAGTAGGTGAAGGTGATGTCCTCGTCGTTAATCGCAGCGAAGTCTGCGGTGGACTTGGTCGGCTCTGCCGTAACAGCACGTTCCTTGTGGATGCCACGCAGCGCGTCCAGCATGCCCTCGAAGATGGTGATAAAGCCGAAGCCGCCGGCGTCAACCACGCCTGCCTTTTCGAGTACCGGATTCTGGTGAACGGTCTCCTCGAGTGCGGTGTGGCCCTGCTCGAGGATCGCTGCCAGAACCTGCTCTGCGGTGAGCGTCGGCTCGGCCTGACACAGCTCGACCGCGTGCTGTGCCGCAACGCGCGATACGGTCAGGATGGTGCCCTCAGCGGGCTTCATAACCGCCTTGTAGGCGGTGTCTACGCCTTCGCGCAGCGCAAGCGCGAGTGTGCGGCCATCAGCCTCCTCGGTCTCGCGCAGCTTTTTCGCCATGCCGCGGAACAGCAGCGACAGGATAACGCCCGAGTTGCCGCGCGCGCCGCGCAGCAGCGCGGAAGCGGTCGCATCTGCCGCTTTGGCGAGGGTCGGCTCAGCGAGCTTTTCCATCTCAGCCATCGCGGAACCCATCGTCATGGACATATTCGTGCCGGTATCGCCGTCCGGCACCGGGAATACGTTCAGTTCGTTTGCCTGTTCCTTCTTTTCGGCAATGGCGAGTGCGCCCTCGATCACCATGGACCGGTACAGCGCACCGTTGATTTTATGATCTGCCATTTATCTAACTCTCCTAAAAGTAAAAGGTGTTGCCGCAAGCCAACGCGGCGGAAAAGGGCACAGCTGCCCTTTCGGTATGGCGGAAGTTAGTCCGCCTTAATGCTCTCTACATAGATATCGACGTTCTTCACGTCCACACCGGTCAGGCGCTCGACGTTGTAGCGCACCTCGCCGATGATGGAGCGGCAGACGGTGGCAATATTTACGCCGTGCTCGACTGCAATGTGCAGGTCGATGTTGACACCGCCGTCCACAGCCTCGGTGACCTTTACGCCGCGCGACTGGTTTTCCAGTCCGAGCAGGTGCGCCAGTCCGTCCGACATGGAGCGGATGGTCATGCCTTTGACACCGAAGCAGGAGGATGCCGCGTAACCGGCAATGCCGGCCAGCACCTCGTTGGTAATGTCGATATATCCGAGATCGGTCTTGATGGTCATATAAAAACCTCCCTGCGAGTTAGGGGCGCAGAATGCGGATCCCCTTGCAATAATCAATATTTTTGCTGTTTATATGATATAACAAAATCATGTAAAATACAAGCAATGAGGTGATGAAACTGCGTTATTTTTCAACACGGCGGCAGAAAAATGGATAAATTGAAGGATAGTGTCGATTAACGCGGAAAATTCGTGCAGGTTAATGCAAACAAATGTTTGCTTATTGCAGCGGATTGCGGTATAATAAGGATAAAATTACGAACGTATGTTCCGACGGAAACAGCGAGGAGTGCCGAAAATGAAGAAGATTTCCGCCAAACAACAGCAGATACTGGATTATATAAGCAGTTATTCCCTCGAACACGGCTATCCGCCTTCGGTGCGCGAGATTGGTGCAGAGATGGGACTGCGGTCGCCGTCCACCGTGCATGCGCACCTGAAAAAGCTGCAGGAGGCCGGTTATCTGGAGCCGAATGAGCATAAATCGCGTGCGCTGACGCCGGTCAGCGGCCCTTCCATGGTGCCGCGCGTGCCGATTCTGGGCCGCGTCACCGCCGGTATGCCGATCCTCGCGGTAGAGGAGCATATCGGCTATGTGCCGTTCGAGCCGGCAGCGGGCGGCGGCGAGTATTACGCGCTGCGTATTCGCGGCGATTCGATGATCGGTGTGGGCATTATGGATGATGATCTGGTCATTATCCGGCAGGATATACAGGCGCGCAACGGCGACATCGTGATTGCGCTGCTCGAGGATGAGGCTACCTGTAAGACGCTCAACATCACGCCGGACGGCGTATGGCTCATGCCGGAGAATCCGGCGTATCCGCCGATCAACGGCACCGGGTGCCAGATTTTGGGCGTGGTCAAGGCGGTTTACCGCGAGTATTGAGAGCAGCCTTTTCCGGCACCGGCTGAGCGGGGTACGTGAACTGCCGCAGGCGTGTTCGCCCCTAACGGGCGGGAGGTTTTTCGCTTGTATCAAGCGGGGGATTTGCCGCGCCCTGCGGCGGGGACGTGCGCTGACGCCGCGCGGGCGCACAAGAGGGTAGACACCTGCGGTTTCCACCCTCTTGTGAATCACCCCTTTCCCTTTGTTTGTTAGTCTGGCGCAGACCAGAGAGCGGCGACCGCTTCGAAAAGGGGAACGGCAGTCGGGTTACCACAGCGTGTCTTTCGCAACCTGTTCGCAGTTCATAGATAGCGAACTGCTACACAGGGTGCGGCACTGTTATGCCGCACCCTGCGTAGAGTTGCCCGTATGTGTAGCAGAAAGGTATCTGACACTGCGAATACGCGGATACATGGACGGCTATCAGTCGTCCTGCGGAAGAAAAAATCCTCTGCCATTCCTTTATAGTCTCAGTTCTGCAAATTTCGCCGTGCTAAGAGGAAACGGGGAGATTCATAAGAGGGGTGGAAACCTTTGGTGTCCATCCCTCTTATGCGCCCGCCGCGTAGGCGAACTCCCGCTGAACTTCAGCGAAAAACGCTCCGCCCGTTAGGGCGAACCGTCTGCGCGGTTCGTGCGCCCCGGTCAATTGGTGCAGAAAAAAGGGCGCCGCCCAGAATGGGCGAACCGCCTGCGCGGTTCGTGCGCCCCGGTCAATCGGTGCAGAAAAAGGGTGCCGCCCAGAATGGGCGAACCGCCTGCGCGGTTCGTGCACCTCGTAAAGCGGGCGCCTTGCAAATCAAAATTCCCAAAGGAGAATCCCCATGCCATCGGTTGATGACAGCATCCAGTTCGTCAAGGGCATCGGCCCGAAAAAGGCGAAGCTGCTCGAAAAACTGCATATACGCACGCTGCGTGACGCGCTCGAGACCTACCCGCGCGACTATGAGGACCGCACCCACATCACGCCGATTGCGGAAATCGACATGGAGGACAAGTATGCTGTGCGCGCGGTGGTCGGCACCGAACCTAAGGTCAACCGTATCCGCAAGGGCCTGACGTTGGTCAAGTGTACGATTTACGATGAAACCGGCACGCTGAACGTCACCTACTTCAACAATCCGTATGCTGCGGCGCAGCTCCGCGTCGGACAGGAGTATGTGTTCTACGGCAAGGTGCAGGGCTATGGACGCGGCCGCACAATGGTTTCCCCGCAGTCGGAGAAGGTAGCATCGGACGCTGACCACCCGGGACGCATCGTGCCGGTCTATCCGCTGACGGCGGGACTGACCCAGCGCGATCTTGAGCGTGTAACCGCTGCCGCGCTCGACACGCTGACCGGTGAATGGCCCGATCCGCTGCCTGAACTTTTGCGGGCGAAATACCGCCTGCCGGACGCAGTAGACGCACTTTCTGCAATTCACCGGCCGAAAACCAAGGACGATGTGGCGCAGGCACGCCGACGTATGGTATTCGAGGAGCTGTTTTTGCTTTGCTGCGGCCTGCAGCAGCTGAAGGAGCGTCGAAAGGCGGATTCCGGCATTGTTTTTACCTCGAATGGATTGGATTCGTTCTTTGAAGCCCTGCCGTTTACACCGACCGGCGCACAGCGGCGTGCGATTATGGAGATCGCGGCAGACTGCGCCTCCGGACGGCCTATGAACCGGCTGGTGCAGGGTGATGTCGGCTCGGGCAAGACGGTCGTGGCGGCCGGATTGTGTGCGCTGGCCGCGCAGAACGGCTGGCAGGCGGCTTTCATGGCGCCGACCGAAATCCTCGCCGCGCAGCACGCGGAAACGCTTGCACCCATGCTGGATAAGCTGGGCATCTCGTGCACGCTGCTTACCGGCTCGATGACTGCCGCGCAGAAACGTGCGGCACTGGCCGCCATCGAGACCGGCGCGGCGCAGGTGGTCGTGGGCACACACGCGCTCATTCAACAGGGTGTGCAGTTTCATCGGCTGGGTGCCGTTATCGCGGATGAGCAGCACCGGTTCGGTGTGGCGCAGCGTGCCGCGCTGTCCGCGAAAGGCGGTTCGCCGCATGTGCTCGTCATGTCGGCTACGCCGATTCCGCGCACGCTCGCACTCATCATGTACGGCGATCTGGATGTGTCCGTGCTGGACGAGATCCCGCCCGGAAGAAGTCCGGTTGAGACCTACGCCGTGGGCGAAAACATGCGCAAGCGTATTACTGCCTTCATTGATAAGCAGGTCGGTCTCGGTGGGCAGGCTTACGTCGTGTGTCCGCTCATCGAGGACAGCGAAAATGCAGAAACCAAGCTGAAAAGTGCGGAACAGCACGCAAAAGACCTGCAGAGGCTGCTTCCGCACCGGCGTGTGGCTGTGCTGCACGGACGCATGAAAAACGCGGAAAAAGATCAGATCATGCGCGATTTTGCAGCGCAGAAATACGATATTCTGGTTGCAACGACGGTTATCGAGGTCGGTGTGGACGTGCCGAACGCCAATCTGATGGTGGTCGAGGACGCAGACCGGTTCGGTCTGTCGCAGCTGCATCAGCTGCGCGGACGTGTCGGCCGCGGTACACGGCAGTCGTACTGCGTGTTCTTCGGCGCGGATAAGGGACAGGTCGCGCGGGAGCGCCTGCGCATCCTGTGCAGGACCGGTGACGGCTTCGAGGTCGCACGCGCAGACCTCGCGCAGCGCGGTCCAGGTGACTTTTTCGGTCAGCGGCAGCACGGCCTGCCCGCACTGCACGTTGCGGATTTGGCGGCTGACCTTGCGCTCATGCAGAACGCCCGCGAGGAAGCGGAAGCGCTGCTGGCCGCCGACCCAACACTCGCCGGCTATCCCATCCTGCTCGACCGTGTGCAGCGTATGTTCGCCGAGCAAAATGATGAAGCGTTCAATTAAATAAAAAACAGGAGAACCTTGGTTCAATGTCACTTAGATAAGCCCTAAAGATGCAAACAATCGAATAAGCGAGAACAGCGCACGGCAAAGCGAAAGCGAACTGTGCGCTACTTTACGAGCACGAAAGTATGAGAACAAAGCGTATAAAAAATCCGCTTAAAAGTCTATTCAAAAGAAAAGAATTATGCTGCTCTGTAGATGAGGTTGACAGCAGATTTCTGTCGTGTCTTACGAGTATCTTTTCGACCCAGGCGAATAGGCGAAGTGAATCTCATAAGCAAGGATTCAAGCTCTGGTGGACGGACTCTGCTGAGGGAAAATTGCAGACAAATATGTGCAGCATCAGAGAAATTGACCTTATAGGTGTATTTCTTTTTTGCCGATTCAATGACGGTAGAACGGGTAATTGGTTGACAAAAATTGTATATCATCAGTTTTGCAAAGATTTATTGAAAGATGAAGTCCATCTTTTTTTGCGTGTAAGTAAAGTAAGGACAGCATGTACTTTAATTTGCGGAAAGAAGTTTCCCACTTGCTCCGGGAAAGAATCTGGGTCATCAGGATTCGTTGCGCATCGCAAATCAGATCTATCGACCGCCAGAGGTCGAAGTCCTCGACAGGTTGTATGTTTGTCAGTGCTTGCTGTAAATCTGTGAAAGAGATATTCGAACGCTTCTGGGATAATTTTAGCTCGCTGCTGAATGGATGCAGGAGACGTTGGAACAGACGGACTCAGTTCGAAAAATCCTTAATATCGTGTGTCAGCGTTCCGCTTCGAAATGTCAAGACAGCCGAAATGGTCTTTTTGAGTGATAGCTTTCGGTTTCTGGTGTAATCTTTCTGAGGGCTGCGGACAAAATCTTGGACTATGCCGATAGGCCGAGTTTTTGTCTATACTCCAGAGGGCTAAGCCCGCCCGGAGAAATCTTGATTTGTTTTTTTGATACCAAACCATATATTCTTCGACTATATGAATAAACTCCTCTATTGAAATGTTTAGCCATGAAATCCCATAAAACATCTCGTTCTTCATTCGCCCAAAGAAACCTTCACAGGCTGAATTATCAGGCGAGCCCCCTTTCTTGAACATGGATCGATGCAAATACGCTGCATCCATACGGCTGCTCCAGCCCGGTCAGCGATAGTGACATCCACGATCCGTATGGACAATCGGATGCTCTCCGACCTTTAGAAGATAAATCGCTTTGTCTAGCATTCCATTTGTCAACTCTGCGCTCGGACTGGTGCCAATGCGCCAGCAAACAGACATACCATCAAGGCAATCGATGATTGGAGAAAGATAAACCTTACCGGCAGGGATTGCAAATTCAGTAATATCAGTCAGCCACTTTTCATTGGGACGATTTACGTGAAAATCCCGCTTTAGAAGATTGGGGACAGCTGGCGTAATTTCTCCCCGATAGGAACTGTAGCGTGTCTTCTTTCTGTTCGCTCCCTGCACCCCTACTTGCTTCATAAGGCGGCGAATTACCTTTTCGGATAGCCGTCAGTCCTCTTTTTTCAGCGCAGCATGAATGCACCGGTATCCATAACAGCAATGATTTGCTTCAAAAATATCCTTGATTTTCTCTTTGACATGGCAGTATTTATCCTGCTTCTTTGCGCGCTTTTGCTTGTAATAATAGCTGCTGCACGGGCAGTTTAATGCGGATAGAAGTTCCGGCAGCGAATATTTATTTTTCTTCTCCTGGTTCCGGAGAGCTGCCCCGAGCTTATTTGTAAAGCGTTTTCTTCAAATATTTACCCCAAAGATGCCAGCACACTGAATTCTTTCAATGTGCTGGCATTTTCACATTAACTTAGTTACATTGCTGAAAAACGGTCAGTTTTTTTATCAAGCATGCTTTATTCACAAACCGTAACACTTTCACAGTTATCCTGCAGCACTGAGCGGTCATTGGAGCTCCACAGCACGGCGGTTCCTCGTGCGCGAAGTACCGCAATACAGTGCAGCAATTCCGCTTTAATCTGCTCATCAATGGTATAAAAGGGATAGTCCAATACCAGCAGACCAACCGGTGCAAACATGACACGCAGCAGCACAAGCTGATCCCGCATACGACTGGACAGGTGACGCGGATATACGTCCAACCCTTCCGGATCAAAGCCCATCTCCGCTGCAAAATCACGTAGCGCCAACCGCAGCATTCGACGATTGATCACATCACCGCGTTCACGAAAACGATTCATCGACCGGAATACGATATTCTCTGCCGCTGTCAGATTCTCAAATACGCCCTTCTCCCAAAAGCGCGGTCCTATACAGCAAATCTCATTTGCATGCCGCTGCCGCCAATCAGCTAAATGGTACATCCGGCCGTCCTGCATTGCAATACCTTCCGTCTGCCCCTGCCCGGAAAACATACGGTATATGATACCCCTGCCATTTAAACCGCCACACAGCACTCCTGCGGCTCGTCCGGTGTATAAATCCACAGAAAACGGCGCTATATCATTATCTATCAGACAGATTTCCTGCAGCGAGAGATACAGCCGCGGCACGGTCCTTTCCTTCGGAGACACCCCCGTTGATGAAATACGCAGGCGCTGATGAATACCATAAGCCGTCATATCCTTCCGCAGACGTTCCCAACATATCATGCCGCCGCGCATCACCGCGATACGATTCGCATATTGCAGCACCTTAGATACACTGGAATTAAATACAATGACCGATACGCCTTCATCCCTCAGCTGATGTAGGAAGGCGGCAAAACGTATCAGTTCGTCCCTGTCAAGACCCTCACCGGCCTCTCGGCAGATCAACACCTTTGCGCCGCACAACAGTGCACGGCAGATCGAGATTTCCAGCCGCTGCTCGTTTGTCAGACTGCTGCCGCGGGCGTGCGGCTCACAGCCGATGCCATAGTGTTCAAACACTTGTTTGGACAGTTCATCTATATTCTTTCGGTGCAAAAATAGATTTTTCCACGAAAATCCGCGCAATACTACCAGATTTTCCGCCGCTGTCATACCATTCACTACGGAAGCTTGATGGGTAATCTCGTAAATTCCCAGCTTGCGGGCTTCGTTCTCCGAACGGTAGCTGACCGGAACGCCATCCAGATAGATTGTGCCCGAAGCCGGGCATAACTTGCCGCACAGTACATCCGCCAGCACAGAGGCGCCGCTTTCGCTGATACCCGTAACACCCAGTATTTCACCCGCTCGAAGGGACAGGGAAACATACTCCAGATTCTGTCCAGACGGCTGTGCGGTAACAATCTGCTCCAGATAAAGAATCTCCTGTTTCATGGTTTAATTTCCCCTCATCTGCGGCAGTGTTACGATAACTGTTGTACCGATATCCTGCGTGCTGGCCACATCCACACCGTACTGCATGCCAAAATAAAACTGGATACGGCGGTTGACATTTCGCAGCGCAATACCTGTTGACCGAGAACTGTCTGCTCTGCGTTCAATCGGGCCGCTGCGTTCCCGCAAACTTTTGCGCACACGACGTAGCTCATCTTCCGCAATACCGGCACCGTTATCCTCTACTGAAATTTGCAGACGACTTCCTACACTTTCCACACGCATGGTGATCTTACCGCCATCTACCCGGCGGTTAATACCATGTGACAGCGCATTTTCCACCAGCGGCTGCAGTGTCATAACGGGCAGACTGCTGTCCATTACGTCTTCATTCTCGATATGCTCCTCATAGGTGAAGCGATCGCCATAGCGATACCGCTGAATGAGCAAATAGTGATGTACATTGTCCAATTCCTGTGCCAGCGTAGCCAGTTCGCCCGGGTTGTTAATGCAGTAGCGGAACAGCATGCCAAGTGCTTCGGCCATCTCCGCTACATCCTCGCTGCCTCGCCGCATAGCGCGGCTGCGGATGATTTCCAGTGTGTTATACAGGAAATGCGGATTGATTTGGTTTTGCAGCGCGTGCAACTCGGCTTCGGTCTTCAGCGCTCGTGAAATAGATACCTCATGCAGTTTGTCAAACACCTGCTCAAGCATTTCCTGATCATCCATGTGTAGCAGACGGTCTTTTTCCTCCGGTTCAAAATAATCCGGATCGCCGTCTGTCAGCATATTTTCCAACGCACGTCGTCTGCCAATATTACACCGCAGTTCCGCTGTATAGCTGATGGTCATCGCCAGCAGAGCTGTCGTGATACCGCATATTGGTATAATGCCACGTCTGCCGAGCGTGCACAGCATTCCTGTCATGACACCCAGCAACAGCACAAAGCCGCCCGCAAATAGCCATACACTTCGTTGATTGCGAATCTCTTTCCAATGTTTCATGGTGCTTCCAGCCTCACGAATAGAATTTACGGTACTCAGACGGAGTAACCGTAGTTTCCTTTACAAAAATCTTGTTGAAAAACTTGATATCGCGGTAGCCTACTTTCTCAGCAATATCTGCAATGCGCATCTTTGAGGTCTTCAGTAGCTTCTTCGCCTGTTCAATGCGGATATGCTGCAAATACTCGACAAATCCAACACCGGTCTCGGTCTTGAACAGCGTGCTGAAATACGATGTGCTCAGGCATACATGCTTTGCTACCTGCGCCAGAGAGATGCTCTCTGCATAATGCTGTGTCACAAAGTTTTTTGCCTGTCGAATCACATTATTCTCCCGATTTTGCACAAACTGACGGCAGTTCTCAAGCATCTGCGCTGTCAGCTCTACAAAACGTGTTGCAAGTTCTTCGCAGGAATAACCGCTGCACAGTACGTCAAACGGCTCCAGCAGCCGAGGTGCCCGGGCCTGCTCATCACGAGGCAGCTGTTCTGCCGCATTATTGAGGCAGGACAGCATCTGCTCCAGCAGAAAATAGCGGCTGCCTGGTACGATATTCTCGCTTTCCCACTTGCTCCATACCCGACGAATGAGGGCAGCGGCGCTGTCCGTATTCATGTGCTCCACCGCATCACTCAGCAAGTTTTCCCACTCGCCGGTATAAAACATGACGATTTCCCGCAATGCAGCATCGGTCTGTTCATTGAACACCAGTACCGAGCTTTGCCGCTTTTCTAGACGCCACTTGAGCGCTGTTTTCGCCTGCTCTACCGCAGTCGGAATATTTTCAGTATCGCCGTCCAACAGCTTACTTGCTGCACCGGTCAAATGGATCAGATGATTGACGCTGTTCAGGCTGCGAATCTCCTGTCTAATAGCACGGAGCAGCGTCTCGCTTTCGGATTCAGCCTGCTCTGCGGAATAGGACAGCAGGCATACGGCATCAAGATGATCAGAAAACGCCGATAGCAGAGTGCTGTGCTCCTGTGCAAGCGCTCGAATGTGCTCGAGCGTATCGCTCACCTGATTGACCAGTGAACCGGCCTCATCGGACGATGCAGTAAAATTGCTGTCAATGCAGAAGGTCACACACTGCAGTTTTGCGTTATCCAGCACAAACAACTCACCGCCATGCCGTTGGAAACGTGTCGGCGTATGTCCGGTCTCCCATACAGTACGCACGTATTGCTCCCGCAGGATGTCCATACTCTCCTGCAGTTCATTCTGTACACGGGCTGCCTCCTGCCGCTGCTCGGCCCGATCGCCCAGTTCATGATCCAGCTTTTCGAGCGCTCGGTTCAGTTCGGCTTTTTTGAGTGGCTTGAGCAGGTAATCCCATACGCCGAAACGCAGTGCTGTCTGCGCGTACTGGAACTCAGTGTAGCCGCTCATCACAATAAAGTTTACGGCCGGGAATTCCTGTTTGGCGCGTTCGATCAGTTCCAGTCCGGTCATGCCCGGCATACAAATATCCGTAATGACAACATTCGGATTGAGTTCTCTTATCTTTTTCAACAGGTCTATGCCATTGCACGCTTCACCGACTATCTTTGCACCGGGATAGGTGATCAGCGCACGGCATAACTCAACAATATCAAATTCATCATCCGCAATGATAATTCTCAACACGGCTATTCCCCATCCTCTCTTTGCTCGGGTGTTCTCTTCTTCTAATAATAAAGTACCATAAAACTTCTCATGATTCAAATTTTTACGGCAGGTTCAAAAGATACCCCCTGTGAATCTAAAAAACGACCTGTTCTGTCTGCCTGCCAGTCTGCTATACTGGTTACAGTGAGAGAACCGGCACCGATATTTTCTCTCCTACAACACGGCAAAGGAGTTTTGCGTTATGGGAAAAACTGCTATCCCGTCCGTTTTTCCGGCGGAAGGTACTTACGAACTGTCCACACTTCATGTTAATCTTTCCTGCGCGGCACCGCATGCCGTGATTCGCTACACAACAGACGGCACCGAGCCGACATCGAACAGTCCGGTCTATCACCGAGAAGCAGGTCTGATTCCGGTCAAACATACCGACGGAGTGGAATCCGTCACCATCCGCGCTTTTGCGCAGGCAGATGGTCTGCAGCCGAGCGATACTGTTGCGTTTACCTACCGTTTTGCCTGCCGCCCCAAAGGCGTATTCCGCCATTCTCTGCTGCGCGAACCGTCGGATACGGTTGCCGGTCTCATCCGTATTGAGGATTTCGATCTCGACCGCATGTATCTCATCATAGGTCAAAAACGCGCTGCACTGATTGACGCCGGCTGGGACTATGACGGTGATCTTCCGGCGCTATGTCACGCACTTACCGGCGGTCTTCCTGTCGATCTGCTCATCGCACATGGTCATCCCGACCATATTGCACAAGCTGAAAAATTTATTGAATACGGATGTAAGGTCTATGCTCCCTATGCTGACAAATCTATGAAGCAACTGGACTGCGGATTGGACTTTACCCATATTGAGGATTTGAAAGGCGGCATGCGCTTTGATCTCGGCGGCACCGTACTGCAAATCTATGCTACGCCCGGACATACCCCCGGCAGCGTTGTTGTTTTAGATGAAAACACAGGTGATCTGTTTGCATCCGATTCGTTTGGCAGCAACCGCCGTGAAATTCCGGACAGTGCATGGCTCCAACTGAGCGGATATTCACTGGAAAGCTGTCTGCGCTCTCTGGAGGCTTTTCTTAATGCCGCAGGCAATAAATGCAAACGCATTTTCACTGGCCACAACGCAGAAATGATGGACGCCCAACAATATTTGTCCACCTTGCGCAAAGCTATGCACAACGCTGTGGATAACGGTGCAGCCTGTCTTTCTCCCTCTCTGCGCAGCGCAGCCGAGTCATTCGGCTCCGGCTCTATTGCCGTAGAGGGTGACTGGCGGCATGACCCGATTTGGGCCGCAGCTAATCTGCAATTCCTGTACGATATCGACACACAACAGGATCCGCCGCGTTATGCACCCGGTTTTGATCCAAAGATCAAAACCATACTTTGAAATCATTCTCCGCATCTTTCGACTCATCTCTCTTCTCTGCCGCCGATCGGTCCTCCGGTCGGCGGTTCTTCTTTGTGCGAACAAATATGGGGTGATTTTTACGTCTCTCCGCCAACTCCGAAAAAACACCCCCATAAATCAAAAAATACCCGCATTGGAAAATTGGTAAGAAACCGGTATGCTTATATCATCAAAAAGAAATACGGGAGGGAAGACGATGAAACGTGAATATTGTCTGGATATCGACGGCAACGTATATACCCTTGGTGATCTGAATATGTTTCTTGACAATAAGGAGCCAATTTCCTATCCGGCAGTTGACTCACAGAATCCGACTAAGCCCTTCTTTACCGGAAGCATCCGGCAAGAAGTCGAGATAGATGGCATAGCACGTTCGTTCCTTCTGTATATTCCTCAGCATTATCCAATTTCGGGCGCAGGCATCTTCCTGTATCCGGATGACAACGTATCTGCCGAAGACTATCTGGAAAACAGCGGCTGGAAGCCGGTTGCCGAGCAGACCAATGCCGCATTGATCGTACTTGAATCCCGTTCCGGTGGCTGGGATAAAAAAGATGTTCAAAGCGAAATCAGTTATAGCGAAGCGGTTTTCAAAAAATCCATTGCCCGCGTGTATTTCAGCATGAACGAAGCCACCTACTACTGCATGGGTTTCGGAAACGGCGCTTACGTTGCAGCAGCATACGCCATGCTCAACTCGGCATTGATTGCAGCTGTCGCTCTGGATGGAGACTACGACCTGCATCCGGATTTAATGGCACAGCTCCGCAGCATCCGCTCTGACCGAGAAGCAAACAAGTCCAAACTGGATGTGGCGATGCCGGCCTGGCTGATTGGCAAAGCTACTCCTCTGTTGGACAGCCTGAAACGTGCAGCCGATGCCAGCGACGAACAGCTTTACAACGATGCGGCATATATCTATCGTCAAAATCTCAAGCAGTATTTTGACCAGCCGAACGGTCTGCCGATGGTGGAAATCTGGCACACCGAACCCGGTCGATGGAATCCCGAAGCAGATGAAAAATACCGCCGCATGGCAGAATTTGTGCTCCGCTTCAAACGGTGGTTGAGCATCGGCAACGGCGATTTCCGACCCGCTCGAACATGGCAGGACATGAGACTTCACCGCTTCACCGCCGAGATAGACAACAGACAGCGCGAATGGTTCGTATACGAACCTACGGCACTCCGTACCGGAAAGCTGCTGCCGTTGGTACTGGCCATTCATGGATACAGCTGCACCGGCGAATTGTTTGCAGAAAACAGCAGTTGGCACGAGTTAGCCGAACGGCGTGGTTTTCTTCTGGTTTATGTTTCCGCTTTTCCCGATAACGGCATCAGCGGCGGACACACCGTGCCTCTTCCTTCGTGGAATGCGCTGAATATCCATGCGCAAACCGATGATGTGAAATACATTGACTATGTATTGAGCAGTGTTAAAAACTCCTATCCGGTTGACTCTGAACGTGTTTACGTTTCCGGTCACTCCAATGGCTCTCTGCTGACGCAGCGACTGATGGAGGAACGACCGCTTGCATTTGCAGCCTTCGGACCACAGGGCGCACCTTATCATATGGGATTGGACGGTACTGCTGCTGATCGTACTATCCGCAAGGATGGCATCATCCGTCCGGTATGGCTGATGATGGGTGCCGAGGATATCGGCGATCAGGACAAGTTGGACTGCGGCTCGATCAACGACCGTTTTCTCGATATGATGTGTGAACTGAACGATCTCGATCGCACAGGTGGCATTGACCGTGAAAACGGCAAGTATCATACCCGCACCTTTGTGAACGCAGAACGTGTTCCGCTGGTAAAGTTCACCGGCATCACAGACACGCCGCATACCTATACTCCGGAATTTGCCCAGCTTTATTGGGATACGTTTTTCTGCCACTTCCGCCGAAAATCCGACGGAACGATCATTTATACAGACTAAGCGCTTTTAGAGAAAAAAGATTGGAGGGATTCCTATTAGCACGATACTGGAAATGCGGGACATCACGAAATCGTTCCCGGGTGTGAAAGCCCTCGACGGCGTGAACCTGAAAGTGGAAAAGGGTACTGTCCACGCACTAATGGGAGAAAACGGCGCAGGCAAATCTACACTGATGAAAATCCTGTTCGGTCAACAGCCTCCTGACAGCGGTACGATCCTGTTTAACGGACAGGAAGTCCACTTCAAATCAGTAAAGGAAGCGGTAAACGCGGGCATCTCGATGATCTATCAGGAACTCAGCCCGATCAAGGAACTTTCCATTGCGGAAAACGTATTCGTCGGCCGCTATCCGAAAACCAGAGCGGGTGCGATCGACTGGAAAACCATGTACGATTCTTGCCAGAAGATCTTTGACCGCTGGGGACTCAATTACAATCCTCGCACCAAGATCAAGATGCTCAAAACTGCAGATATTCAGATGATCGAAATCATCAAGGCTATCTCGTTTAACGCACAGCTTGTTATCATGGACGAACCGACTTCCTCCATCTCTCAGAACGAGATCGAGATGCTGTACGACTTCATCCGTGCTCTCAAGCGTGAAAACATCACCATTATTATCATCACGCACAAGCTGGATGAGGTATACACCATCGCAGATGAAGTTACCGTCCTCCGTGATGGTCAGTATATCGGCGCCAAGCCGATTGGTGAACTCAGCCGTCCCGAGCTGATCAAGATGATGGTAGGCCGCGAAATGACCAACCTGTTCCCGCCCAAGGACATCGGCTACGGCGATGTTCTGCTGGAGGTCAAAAACCTCAATAACGGTGCCAAGGTAAAGGACATCTCCTTCCAGCTGCACAAGGGCGAAATCCTCGGCTTCGCTGGTATCGTTGGCGCCGGCCGTACCGAGACCATGCGTTCGATTTTCGGACTTGATCCATGTGAGTCCGGCGAGATATACTTAGAAGGTCAGCAAATCAAAATCCGCTGTGTACGCGATGCCATTAAGCACGATATTGTAATGGCGACCGAAAGCCGTAAGGACGACGGTCTGGTGCTCTGCCGCTCGGTAGAGGAGAACATCATGCTGCCGTCGCTGTACCGTCGTTCCAAGGGCGGTATCCTGGATGTAAAGAAAGAGCACGAAATCGCAGATTCTGCTTCCAAGCGTCTGTCGGTTAAGACCAGTTCACTGTCCACGATGGCTAACTTCCTGTCCGGCGGCAATCAGCAGAAGCTGATCCTGTGCAAGTGGCTGCTGATGGATCCCAAAGTGCTCATCCTCGATGAACCGACCCGAGGTATCGATATCGGTGCAAAATGGGAGATTTACAACATCATTATTGATCTGGCAAAGCAAGGGGTAGGCGTAATTCTTGTTTCGTCCGAAATGGAGGAAGTCATCAACCTGTCCGACCGCGTGATGGTCATGTGTGAGGGACAGATCAACGGCTGTCTGCATAAAGAAGACGGTATTACGCAGGAAAAGATCATGACTCTGGCATCGGAGGTTCAAAAATGAATAAGAAAAAAGAAGGATTGTTCAAAGGCGCATCTGTTGCGGAACTATACAGTAAATTCGGTGTTGTACTGATTCTGATCCTCTGCCTGATCATCGGCACCATCCTTTCGCCGGAATTCCTTACCGGCTCCAACCTGATGAGCGTAGCGCGAAATGTCGGCGTTTACGCAATCATTGCACTCGGCATGACCCGACTGCTGATTGGCGGCGGTGTTGACCTTTCCGCTGGCTCCAACGTAGCATTCTGCAGCGTTATTGTTGCGGTTATCTACGCACAGACCGGCAGCACGCTGATGGCCGTTATTGCTGCTATCCTCTGCGGTATGATCATCGGCGCGATCAACGGTTACTTTGCAAGTTATATCGGCCTGATGCCCTTCATCGTTACACTGGCCACCCAGATGACGGTTCGCGGTCTTGCCTATCTGATAGCAGGCGGTGCTCCTGTTTATGGTGTCAGCAGTTCGATTGTCTTCCTCGGTCAGGGCAATGTCGGCGGATTCCCAATGCTGCTGATCGTTGTACTGGTTGCAACCGCAATCATGCTGTTCGTTATGATCCGCACTTCGCACGGCCGCTATCTGTACGCCATCGGCGGTAACCCGGAAGCGGCAAGCGCATCCGGTATCAACGTAAAGCGTCAAGTGTTTGTTAACTACATTATCATGGGTCTGATGTGTGCCTTTGCCGGCATCCTGTATGCAGGCCGTACCAACAGTGGTCTGCCGGCAGGCGGCGTAAACTTCGAGTTTGAGGCCATCATCGGCAGCGTACTCGGCGGCACCAGCATGGCAGGCGGCATCGGCAATGTGGCTATGTCCATCGTCGGTATTTATGTTGTAGGTATTATCAACAATGTTATGAACCTGTGCAGTGTCAACGCATTCTGGCAGCAGGTTGTAAAGGGTATCGTTATTCTGATCGCGGTACTGCTCGATATCTTCACTCGCAATGCGATTATGAAATCCACGAAAAAGCGTTAAACCGCTTGTATACGGATTTTATGATAGAACCATGAGAAAGAGAACGGAGGAAAAAGAATGAAAAAGAGATTACTAGCGACATTATTAGCAGCAAGCGTAGCACTCTCCCTGGCAGCATGCGGACGAGGTGGCAGCTCCTCCGGCGGTGACTCCGCAGACGGTGAGCAGGCGCTGAACAAGCTCGGCTATATCTCCGCTGCATGGAGCGATGATTACTGCAAGCGTCTGAACGATGCCATCGTTGAACACGGTCCGGAATATGGCTTTGAGGTTGAGGCACTGAACGCCAGCCCGAACGGCATGGCGGACGTTACCGGCTATATTGAAGCCACTGAAGCACTGGCCCAGAAGAACATTGACGCTATTCTCTGTCAGCCGCTGTTCTCCGTGCCGGATATGCTGATGCAGTTCCAGCAGAAGGATGTTAAGGTTGGCTTTGTCAACATCGTACCGCAGATTTCGGATTCCAGTAAGGATCTTGATTTCTGCTACGCGGGCAGCTCGGAGGAAGCAATCGGTGCTCAGCTGGCGGAAGCTATGTCCCCCGGCTTGAAGGATGGCGCAAAAATCTGTGTTATCTGCCTGCCGTATGGTCAGGACAACGCCGCAGGCCGCCTGAAGGGCCTGCAGGACTGGTTCGCAGCAAACCGCCCGGACATTGAAATTCTCGAGGTCAACTATGTAGAGCGCAACGAGGCTACTCTCGCACAGAGTATTTTCGAGGATTGGATCCAGAAGTATGGTGTCGGCGGCTTTGACGGCGTAGCAACTCAGAGCTCCATGCAGACGCAGGGCATCGTAGAGAGCATGAAGGCCCTCGGTCTGAACAACACTAACTTCATTCTCGGCGGTATCTCTGCTTCCAGCAGCGACTGGATCAAGGAAGGCACCGAGTATTGCGACCTGTATCAGGATCCGGATCTGGAAGCAACCACTGCACTCGATATGATGCGTCACATGGTAGACGGCACCACCGACGAGCTGGAATTCATGGATAATGCACCGACTAAGAATTTCGTAAACGTTCCTATGACCACTCTGAACGCTGACAATATGGATGAATACACTTCGTCTGCACTGGCAGCAAAATAACCCCCTCTTCTTCGCACTTTTAAAATACTCCCTACTAAAAGACGCGGCGCATATTGTGCCGCGTCTTAGTTTGTCGAGAAACCCGGTTGCACATTAAGCTGCAACCGGGTTTCTAACGTATTCAGAATAGAAAAATGAAAAAGCAAGAGACGAAAATGAACTGCCCCAAAAAAGTTAGACAATCTTTCAAAGTAAAAATTATTCAAGCTGCCGAAAGGGCTTGTTGTCTGTGAACCGCAGGCAGCAAGCCCTTCGATTTTGCCTTGATTCTGCGGTTGTTGTAGTAGTCCGGATAGTCAATGAGTTCCTGCTTGAAGTGCTCCATGGACTGAAATTTTTGCAAATACAGCAGTTTGCTCTTGAGCAGCCCGAAAAAATTCTCAATCACAGCGTTGTCTAAACAGTTGCCCTTTCGGCTCATGCTCTGCCGGATGCTTTTCTCTCGGAGCATCCGTTTCTCATTGAGCATCGTTTCGACCACCAGTTTCTTGAATTCTGGTGTGTATCGTTTGTTCGGTACTCCTTTTGACATTAAAATCACCCCATCTATTAGATAGTATATCACACTGTCTAACAAATGGGGTGCTGTTCAAAATTGCGTCCTTTTTGTTTTATTTATACGGGTCGTCCGGCTTGAGGTAGCAGCATTTCTTATACTTCTTGCCGCTGCCGCACGGGCACGGATCATTCGGGCCCGGCTTCTTGCCGGCACGCTTGGGCTCTGCCTTGACAGAGCCGTCGGTTGCGCCTGCTGCGCCGGTCTCCTTGGCTACCTGCTCACGCTTGGGTTCCTCACGGGTGCGAACCTGTGCAAGGAAAATCATGCGGACGGTATCCTCACGGATGGAATCGATCATCGCGTCGAACATATCAAAGCCCTCGCGCTTGTACTCGACAACCGGATCGTACTGACCGTATGCACGCAGACCGATGCCGTTTCGCAGTTCGGTCATTGCGTCGATGTGGTCCATCCACTTGCTGTCTACGTTCTTGAGCAGTACAACGCGCTCCAGCTCACGCATGATAGGCGAGCCGAGGGCCTGCTCCTTGGCCTCGTAGACCTTGTGCGCCTGATCGGACAGAATGTTGGTCAGCTGGTCAGCGGTCAGGTCATCGCACTCCTCGGGCGTGAAGGTGCAGTCCTCCGGACGGAGGAATACGCCGATGAACGGACGGCGCGCCTGTTCAACCATTTCGGTCGAAATCAGGCTGTGTTCGCCGATGGCAGCATGCACCGCATGGGCGATGGTATCGTCGATCATTTTGACAATGTTGTCCTTAACGTCCTTGCCCTCGAGCACCTGCAGACGCTGTGCGTAGATGGTCTGACGCTGGGTGTTCAGCACATCATCGTACTCGAGGACGTGCTTACGAACGCCGAAGTTGCGGGATTCGATCTTCTTCTGGGCATTTTCAATCGCGCCGGACAGAATCTTCTGGTCGATCGGCTCATCATCGGCAATGCCGAGGGTGTCCATCATGTTCTGGATACGCTCGGAGCCGAACAGACGCATGAGGTCATCCTCCAGTGAAATGTAGAAGCTGGATTCGCCGGGGTCGCCCTGACGGCCGGCACGACCGCGCAGCTGGTTGTCGATTCGACGGGATTCATGGCGCTCGGTGCCGAGGATATACAGACCGCCTGCCGCACGAACCTTTTCGGCTGCCGCGTCGGTCTCGGTCTTGAACTTGCTGTACAGTTCCTCAAACTTGGCACGGATAGCCAGAACCTCCTGGTCGTCAGTATCGGCATGACCGTTTGCCTCGTAGATCATATGGTCGATGTAGTCATGTGCAACGCGCTCGTCCATCTCGCCCTTCTGCACACGGTCCTCGACCTCGTGACGGAGATACTTCTTAATTTCATCCAGCGCCATGGTCTCGGCGTTGCCGCCGAGCATGATATCGGTACCACGGCCTGCCATGTTGGTTGCGATGGTAACTGCGCCCGGCTTGCCGGCCTGTGCAACGATCTCTGCCTCGCGCTCGTGATACTTTGCGTTCAGGACGGTGTGCTTGATGCCCTTGGCCTTCAGGATCTTGCTCAGTTCCTCAGACTTTTCGATGGAAACCGTGCCGACCAGAATCGGCTGACCCTTTGCGTGGCACTGCTCAATGCGGGCAATGGTCGCCATGATCTTGCCGCGTTCGTTCTTGTAAACCGCATCCGGATTGTCCTTACGGGCGATCGGCTTGTTGGTCGGGATTTCGATAACGTCCAACTGATAGGTGTGGCGGAACTCCTCCTCCTCGGTCAGCGCGGTACCGGTCATGCCGGACAGCTTGCCGTACAGACGGAAGTAGTTCTGGAAGGTGATGGTTGCCAACGTCTTGCTCTCGTGCTCGACCTTTACGCCTTCCTTGGCCTCGATCGCCTGATGCAGACCCTCGTTGTAGCGGCGGCCGAACATCAGACGACCGGTAAACTCATCAACAATGATGACCTGACCGTCACGGACAACGTAATCTACGTCGCGCTGCATAACGCCGCGTGCCTTGATGGCCTGGTTGATGTGGTGCTGCAGCGTGGTATTCGCGGGGTCGGACAGATTTTCTACCTTAAAGTAAGCCTCGGCGCGCTTCTGACCGTGGGGGGTCAGCGTCGCGGTCTTTGCCTTTTCATCGACGATGTAATCGGCATCGATGTCGTCCTGCTCCTCCTTGGCATCCACTTCCTTGACGCGCAGGCAGGAAAGCTGAGCGGCAAAGCGGTCCGCGATCTCGTACAGCTGAGAGGACTTCTCGCCCTGACCGGAGATGATCAGCGGGGTACGCGCCTCATCAATCAGGATGGAGTCAACCTCATCGACGATGGCGAACGCATGGTCACGCTGAACCATTGCATTTTTGTAGATCGCCATGTTGTCGCGCAGGTAGTCGAAACCGAACTCGTTGTTCGTGCCGTAGGTAATGTCAGCGGCGTACATCGCCTTGCGGGCCTGCGGCGGGACCTCGTGAATGACAAGGCCAACCTTGAGGCCGAGGAAGCGGTATACCTTGCCCATCCACTCACTGTCTCGCTTGGCGAGGTAGTCGTTGACGGTGACAATGTGTACGCCCTTGCCGGTCAGTGCGTTCAGATAAGCGGGAAGGGTAGCCACAAGGGTCTTGCCTTCACCGGTCTTCATCTCAGCGATACGGCCCTGATGCAGGACGATACCGCCGATGACCTGTACACGGTAATGACGCATACCGAGTACGCGCCATGCGGCTTCACGGCAGGTGGCAAATGCCTCCGGCAAAAGCTGGTCGAGCGTTTCGCCGTTCTGGTAGCGCTGCTTGAATTCGTCTGTCTTGGCGCGCAGCTCGTCGTCGGTCAGCTTTTTGAACTGCTCTTCGAGTGCGACCACTTTATCCGCAATGGGGTAGATCTTTTTCAGCTCGTGCGACGAGTGCGTGCCGAAAATTTTGGTCAAAAAATTAGCCATTACTTTTCTTCAGCCTTTCAAAAGGGCGCAATAGCCCCATTTGTTACATATACGATAGTATTATAGCATAAAGTGGACAGAATATAAATAAATTTTTTGTGAATAAGCAAATTGCTGATATTATAAAGCCGTTAAAGCGGCGGCTGTGGCGGCAAACACGGCGGCGGATGGGTCGTTTTCCCGTTCGGACAGGGGATGCCACAGGCGGTCTACACGCGCCATGCCGCCGGAAAGCCGGGTGTAGACTACCACCTGCTCCATGCCGAGCCGCACGCCGGTCAGCCGCAGGTGCATCATGCAGCGGTTCTCGCTCAGATAGATGGGCTGGGTGCGGTGCAGTGCAACGTAGCCGCGCACGTTGGCCCAGCGGTAGATTTCGCTTTCGGCGAGGTCGTGGATGCTGCCGTGCTCACCGAGATGGACGGCGGTGCTGCTCAGCACCAGACTGCGGTCCACCGAGGTGACTTCGTCGTGACCGGTCAGCGGCCGTTCGTCCGCACCAAGCGTGCACAGCGCGATATTGTTGCGCAACGGGTAAAATCGCAGCGGAAGCGCGTTTATTTTAGCCGCTGCGGTGAAAACTGCTGTCTGCGTAAAAACTCCTCCGTTGCGGCGTGATTTTGCACGGATTTATCCACAGACTTGTGGACAATTAGATGACTCCATGCCGGTGCCGCGGAGTGTTATTGTATCACGCGGAATGCGCGGGATTTGTCAAAATGGTAATTTCAGCAAGCGGGATTTTTCGGGGCATACGGATTGCGTCAGCGATACGCCCTGTCCGGGCTACAGCCTTTTTTTCAGCACCGGCTGGGCGGGGAGCACGAACTGCGTGAGCGTGTTCGTTCCTAACGGGCGGGGAGTTTTTTGCTTATATCAAGCGGGGGAGTTGCGCTCTGCGGAGCGCGGGAGACTGCCGCGCCCGCGGCTGGGGCAAAGAGGAAGGGACACCTGCGGTTTCCCTTCCTCTTTGAACTCCTACCTTTCCCTTGGGGATAGCACGGCGAAAATCGGAGAGGCGGGACCGCTCCGAAATAGGGGAACGGCAGTCGGGTTACCGCTGCGTGTCTTTCTCCGCCTTTTCGCAGTTCACAGACAGCGTACTGCTACACAGACGGTTGAGTCTACGCAGGCGCGGCATGACCATGCCGCGCAACCCTTTTGCACGTTGTAACGGACGGCACCTGCGAATTTAGACGTTCAGTATAATTTATCTTCGCAGGTGCTGTCTATCATAACGCGCTAACGAATTGCGCGACACTGTCATCCCCCAGGGGACCCTCTCTTGCCCTTCGGACAATTCACCTTGTGTCGCGCCTGCGCAGAGTAGCCGATATGTGTAGCAGTAGGGTAACCGAACTGCGAATAGGTAAAAGAAAAGGACGGACCCGAAGTAGGTCCGTCCTTATGAGAGGAAAAATCCTCTGTCGTTCCTCTTTTTCGAAGCGGTCGCCGGTCTCTGGTCTGCGCCAGACTAAGAAATAAAGGAAACGGGATTCACAAGGGTGGAAACCTTGGTGTCCATCCTTGTGCCCGCCGCCGTGGGTACGGCGGTAACGCGAAGTGCGGTAAATTACATGCTGCCGCCCTTGCTGCCTTCCCACACGCCGGTAGCGAGTGCAGACAGGTATGCGTTGATAAAACCGTCAATATCGCCATCCATTATAGCGTTGATATTGGCATTTTCAAAGCCGGTACGCGTATCCTTGGCGAGCGTATACGGCATGAAAACGTAGGAGCGAATCTGGCTGCCCCATTCAATCTTCTGCTGAACGCCCTTGATGTCCGAGATTTTCTCAAGATGCTCGCGCTCCTTGATCTCAACCAGCTTGGAACGCAGCATGCGCAGACAGTTTTCCTTGTTCTGCAGCTGGCTTCGCTCGGTCTGGCAGGCTACAACAATACCGGTCGCCTTGTGAATCAGTCGAACCGCAGACGAGGTCTTATTGATGTGCTGGCCGCCTGCACCGGACGAACGGTAAACCTGCATTTCGTAATCATCCGGCTTGATCTCAAAGTCCGTGGAGGTATCCGGAATATCCGGAACGACCTCTACCGCCGAGAACGAGGTCTGACGGCGGCCGGATGCATCAAACGGAGAGATACGGACCAGACGGTGTACGCCGTTTTCACCCTTGAGGAAGCCGTAGGCATTTTCACCCTCGATGAGAATATCGGCAGACTTGATACCCGCGGTATCGCCGTCCTGGTAGTCCATGATCTTATAGGTAAAGCCGTGACGCTCTGCCCAGCGGGTGTACATACGGTACAGCATCGCGCACCAGTCCTGCGCCTCGGTGCCGCCGGCACCGGCGTGGAAGGATACGAGCGCGTTGTGGCTGTCGTACTCGCCGGTCAGCAGTGTGCGCAGCTTCTGCTCGGCAATGCCGTCTTCCAGCTCCTTGTAGCCGCTTTCCAGCTCCTCAAGCATGGATTCGTCGTTTTCTTCAATCGCCATTTCGCAGATGGTGAGCAGGTCATCGCACAGCTCGGTCATCTTATTGTACGCTTCAACCTTGCCCTTGAGCGAGCCCATGCGGGAGACGATCTTCTGGCTCTCCTCCGGATTATCCCAGAAACCCGGCTGAGAGGACTTGATCTCCAGCTCCTCTACCTCACGCTTCGCCTGCTCCAGACCGAGCGAGGTGTACAGCTCCTCAAGCTCGGGCTTGAGGTTGTTCAGCTTGACCTTGTATTCCTCAAATTCCAGCATGAAAATGCTCCTTCACTTTCAGATTGTTCAAAATTTCAGTACCTTATAGTATATAGGTTCACGAGGGACTTGTAAAGATTTTTTCGTGAATTATAGCAGTTTAGATAAATAATGCGGCAAAAGTAGCGTATAAAGCGCGCAAAGAGCAAGGAAATTTTATGAAGCCATGCTGGGCGCATGGCGAATGAAATTGACGATGCTATTTGCGTGCTGTATGCGCGCACTTGTTGCAGTATTTGTCTGAACTGCTATAAGGGGTTGTCCCGTAAAGATTGTGTACAGTTCCACAAGTTCGGCTTGACTAATCGCTTTTTTTCCCATATGATAGTTACTGTAAAAGGGAGTAGCTCACGCAAGAGCGCGTGGTCGGTGCCGACAAGCCCGATTGACGAAAAGTCAATCCGTACCGAGCCGTAAGCAGCAAGACTTTTACCGCAGTATGCGGTAAAAGTCTTTTTTTGTGCTCTGCAGCCGGAAATCGAGCGAAAACTCCCGCGTAAGCATGTACACTGTTGGGGACAAGGGCATTGCCGTGATGGAGCGGTGCTGCCCGAGATTTTCCGGAAACGAAGGAGGAAACTGTATGCTGTCATTTGTATTTCTGGTGATTGGCTTTGCACTTATGATCTGGGGTGCGGATAAGTTTGTTGCGGGTGCATCCGCACTGGCGCGCAAGCTGGGCGTATCACCGCTGCTGATCGGTCTGACCATCGTTGCGTTCGGCACATCCATGCCGGAGCTGGCGGTCAGTGTCACCGCAGCCCTGCGCGGTGCAAACGAGATTGCGGTCGGCAATGTTGTCGGCTCGAACATTTTTAATCTGCTGGTGGTGGCCGGTCTGTCCGCCGCTGTCTGTCCGCTTGTGATGGATAAGACGCTGCTCCGCCGTGACTGGCCGCTGTCCATTCTCGCGTCTGTGCTGCTGTTGGGCGCCATCGCACCCGACCTGACCATCGCCCGTTGGGAAGGCGTTGTACTGCTGATTATATTCGCATTCATTCTGACGCACCAGATCCGCACCGCACTGCAGAACCGCGAGCAGCTTGCTGCCGCAGCTGCAGAAGCTGAGGCCGAGGAAGCGGAAGCACCCATGTCCACTGCGATGATCTGGGTGAATATCCTGCTCGGTCTGGCGTGCATCGTGATCGGCGGTCAGCTGGCCGTAAACGGCGCGACCGGCATTGCTCGTATGTTCGGCCTGAGTGAAACGCTCATCGGTCTGACCATTGTGGCCATGGGCACCAGTCTGCCTGAACTGGTCACTTCTATCGTGGCTGCACGCAAGGGACAGAACGACATTGCAATGGGCAATGTTATCGGCTCGAATCTGTTTAATATTTTCCTGATTCTCGGCGTTTCGTCGGTTATCACGCCGATTCCGGTGCAGGCGACCTCTATCGTTGACTGCCTGTTCCTGATTGCCATCAGCGCGGTATTTTATCTGCCGGCGCGCAAGGGCAAGCTCGGACGTGTGCCGGGTATCGCCATGGTGGCAATGTATGCTGTCTATACGGTGTATCTTATTATGCGATAAGGTATCGCGGTCTCTTGCCTGCCCGGCAGGGGCACAAGGGTGGACACCAAGGTTTCCGCCCTTGTGAATCCCGGTTCCTTTATTTCTTAGTCTGGCGCAGGTCAGAAACCGGCGACCGCTTCCATATAGGGAACGGCAGAGGAAAATTTACCATGACTTTCGGAGAAAAGAACGTAGACAAGCCGATTCGCAGTGCTGCCGTTGAGAAGAAGGGGGCGTCTCAGACTTGGCGCGTTGACCCGAAAGGTGAACGGATGGATATCCGCGTGTTCAACACCGAACCTGCGATAAAATCTCTCTTAGACATAGAAAAACACCCGATAGGATATTCCTGTCGGGTGTTGCCTTAATTGTAACGCAAAATCGTCATTCCGGCGGGCAAGGTGAGTGAGAACCATGCCTGCGCTCAGCACATTGGAGGTAACGGTCGCAATCGGCACACCGGCCACACCAAGCTGCAGCGCGAATAAAATCAGCTTGTCCGCCAGACCGCCCTTGTGTTTGGTCTGTGCCATGAAACGATGATTCTCCTTGCATGAGAGCTGCGGCATTATCTTATCATGCGGCGGGCAGCGGAGCAATACGCGGGAAACGGATTTCATCATTGTAATTTTTCCTCGAAAATTGTATAATATTTTTGTATAGAAAAGCAATTTGCGTGCCGAATCTATCGTTTTGCGCCGCAGAGGAGGATAGAGGACATGAAATTTTTTGAAGCCGTGCCGGACGAGCTGTTTTCGCCGCTGGCGTCACCGAACCGTGCGCTGTACGCGGATGCGCTCGATGTGCTGTACACGGCGTACCGCGAAAAGCTGAAGCTGCCCGAGGATATGTTGTATTCCATGCTGCGGAGCAGACTGGAGCAGCAGCTGGCCGAGGCTACCTTCGAGGGCGAGGACATCGACGAGGATGAGCTGCGCGATATTTCCGGCCGTGCCCGTTTCCTCATCCGCAAGCTGGGCAGCAAGGGCTGGTTTGAAAAGGAGCGCGGCACAGATTTTCGGGAATACATTACGGTTCCGGGCTGCAGCAGTCGTCTGCTCGAGCTGTTCCACGCGCTGCGCGAGGACACGCCTGCACGCGGCTATTCATATGTGTTCGGCACCTATTCCACGCTCAAGGTCGCGCATGAGTCGGACAGCGTGTATGACAAAATGGCTGCTGTTTACGGCGCATATGACAACACGCGCGCGCTCATCAACCTGCTGCAGATGGTATATCACAACGTCAAGCATTATTTTCAGATGCAGATCGACATGCACAATATCGGGGAAGTGCTCGCATCGCACTTTGATGATTTCGGGCAGAAGGTGATGGAGGCGTACATCCGTCCGCTCAAGATCAAGGATTCCGTGCCGAAATACCGCATTTCCATCCAGAATGTATTAAACAACTGGGCAGAGAACGATGAACTGCTCATCGCCATGGCGAATGCCGCTTTGGCTGACCGCCGAGGCGACACGCCGGAGAACTGCCGCGCCGATCTTCTTCGCAAAATTTACTGGATACAGGAGTGCTACGACAATCTCGAACGCGATTATCTGGATGAGATCGATGCACAGGTGCGCCGCTACACGCGTGCGGCTACGCAGAAGATCGAAAACCTGACCAACCGAGATCAGAATATCCGCGGCAACCTGCACACGGTGCTGACCGCGCTGTCGCGCAACCGGCGTGCCGCCGATCTGGTGGACACGATTCAGCCGGTGTTCCGGCTGTATGAGCAGACCTGCCTGTCCGAGAGCAGCCTGTGGTACCGCAAGCGTCCGGGCAAGCGGACAAAGGCCGCGCCTGTGCTCGTGCAGGAGACCGAAGCGGATACGGCAGCCGCCGCAAAGGCGGCTGCACTTTTGCGCTCGGAGTATGGCCGCGGCGCTATCGCGGCGTATGTGCAGGGCTGGCTCTGTGAAAGCGATGTGTGCCGCTCGGAGGATATTCCGCTCAAGAATGATAAGGACTATGTGATGAGCCTGCTGGCGGTGCTGACCGGCGGCGACCGCTCGGCGGATTTCACGGTGCAGGAGCTGGACGGCGAACGCCGGGAAAACGGCTATGCTATTCCGAAACTGCAGATCAGCCGGAAGGAGAACAACGAATGAATTTGGAATTTCTGAATACCGCTACCGCAAAGGAGCTGGAGCAGTTCAAAGCGGTGTGCAATCAGCTGCTCAGCCGCACCTATGTGGTGCGCACGCTGTACCGTCCGGGCAGGGGACGGGTGAGCAACCCGGACTACACCTTTTTGTCCATTCATTATGAGTCCGTGCGCGAGTATCTCAGCCTGCTCGACTGGGATTTGCGGCGCGACGACATAAACGGCTACTTTTATGTGCTGAACACAGATGAAGCCAACCGGTGCATCCTGTCCAAGCGCGAGACCGCGATTCTGCTCGCCCTGCGCATGCTGTACGACGAAAGCCAGGAGCGCCTGGGACTCGAGCAGGACGCGCTCTGCAGCGTGCGCGAGGTGCTCGAAAAGATCGTGACCGACTACGCCATCCTGCCGGCTAAGCCGAATATGGAGGAGGTCAAGCGGGCGCTGACTGTGTTTGAAAACCACTCGATTCTGCAGCGCATCGAGGGAAAATTTAATCAGGCTGACTGCAGATTTGCTATCCTGCCGACCATTCAGACCGCTGTTTCGAGCGAACGATTGAATGAGGTCGCAGCCGTGCTGCGAAAGGAGGAGAACGCCGATGAAGAAACTGAAGAAGATTCTGCTGATTAACTGGTTGTATTTCAGCAAGGAGATCATCGAGGTCGGCGACGTGAACTTTCTGACCGGCAAAAACGGCGCAGGCAAGTCCACGGTGATTGACGCGCTGCAGATCGTTCTCCTGGGTGAGACCAATGCGCGTAACTTCAATCTGGCGGCAAATGAGCGCTCACAGCGCACGCTGGACGGCTATCTGCGTGCCGATATGGACGAGAATAACCCGTATTCCCGCCGAGGCAAGGACTTTTCGACCTATATTGTCTGCGAGTTTGAGGACGATGTGGAACACAATAGTTTCGTGTGCGGCGTGATGTTCGATTGCCGCAGTGACGGCAGCCGCCACGACCATTTCTTTATCTACGTCGGAAAACTGCCGGAAAACTGCTTTGTCGAGGACGGCGAGGCGATGGATATTCACGATCTGCGCAAATTTCTCAAGCAGAATTTCTCCCGCGCCGAGGTGTACGATACCCAGTGGGAGTACCGCCGCAACATGCTCTCGCGGTGGAACGTGCACAACGAGCAGGTGCTCCGCATGATGAAAAAGGCGGTGTCGTTCCGCCCAATCGTGGATATTCAGCAGTTTATCACCGAAAATATCTGCGATATTCCGGATAAGCCGGATATCGAAGCCATGCAGCAGAACATCCGCAACTACAAGCGGCACGAGCAGCTGGCGCAGCAGCAGGAGGAAAAGCTGACCGCGCTGCAGGAGATCAGCACTTTGTACCGCGAAATGACGCGCTCGGTGGACCGCTGGCGCGTACAGTCCTTCCTTGTGCAGTGGGCGCAGAAGGAGGATATGCAGGCGCAGATCGACAGCCGCGAGCAGGAAAAGCGAAACTGCCTGTCCGAGCTGACCACGGCGGACACCGCGATTGAGGATTTGGCCGGGCAGGTGCAGGCGAAGGAGGAACGCCGCCGTCAGCTGGACCGCGATTATGCGCAGAGCGACACCTATCAGGAGCGCGAGCGGCTGGAAAATCAGAAGCAGTCGCTGCTGACCGAGCAGAGCAAGCTGGTGCAGGAGATGGAGCGTGACGCACTTGAGATCAAGCGGGAGGCGCTGCGGCTGACGCACCTGTGCGAGACCGCGCTTGCGTGGGACGCCGAGGATGTGCTCGTTCCGGTGCAGCAGGCGGCAGAGCAGGTGCAGCGCACCTACGCACGGCTGTCGAGCGGCGAATGCGCGATCTTCGATCAGGAGCAGACCGTATTCGAGGACGCCCGGCAGGCGGCAGCGACCCTGTCGGACGCGCTGGCGAAGGCGGCGCATCAGCTTGGCGATAAGGTTGCAGAGCTGCAGCAGCAGCTGACCGAAAAGCAGACTGCGCTTGCCAATCTGCGCAGGAATATCAAGGATTATCCGCGCGGACTGCTGCTGTTCCGCGCCAAACTGGCGGAGGAACTGGAGCAGCAGACGGGAGCGCCGGTTGCGGTAGATATTCTTGCGGATGTGCTGGAAATTGAGGATGAGCGCTGGCGCGGAGCCGTGGAAGGCTATCTCAACAACCAGAAGTTTTATTTTCTGGTTGAACCGGCATATTACGAGCAGGCTTTGCGTATTTACAACAGACTCAAGTGGGAAAAGAGCCTGAACGCCTACGGTCTGGTCGATATCGGTACGCTGCGCGAGCGTGAGCATATTGACCCGCAGAGCGGCAGTCTTGCGGAAAAGGTGGAGACCGGGAACGCGCTTGCGCGAACCTACATGGATTATCTGCTCGGGCGCGTGATGTGCTGTGACACGGTTGAGCAGCTGCGTGGGTATCGGACCGCCATCACGGATGAGGGTATGCTGTATCAGGGCTATGTGGCGCGTGCGCTTCGCAGAGACCGTATGGAGGATGCGTTCATCGGCCGTCATGCGGTCACGCTGCGTATCGCTCGTCTGGAAGAGGAAGCCGCCGGTCTGCAGGAGAATATTTCGCACAGGAAACCCATTTGGCAGGCAGTTTCTCAGCAGAAAACGCCCATGCTGACGCCATATTATGTGCGAAATATCGTACCGCAGCGGCAGGCGGATTTTCTGTACCGCGCGGAACTGGAGGAGGAGATCAACGCGATCGACGAGCAGGTTTCCCATCTCGACCTGCTGTGGCTGGAGCAGCAGAAGCAGCTGATCGCCGAAATCAGCGACGAGATTGCGGCGCTGAGTCATCAGCGTGAGGTGCAGATTGCACACAAGGCCAGACTGGAGGAGCGTATTCGTCAGCTGGACGAGGAAATCCTGCCCGAGCAGTACCGCAGCCGCACCGAAATGGAGCGCAGGCTGGCGGAAAGCTTCTCGGAGACCTACCGCGATGATATCGGTCTGCCGCGCTACCGGCAGGAGCTGGAGCGTCTGCACCGGCCGGACATCGTGTACCGCAATTTCAGCAATCACCATGCACAGGTTGTCAACGAGATGGAGAACGCCCGCGCGGCACTCCTGCGGGCGCGCCGAGAATATGTCGAGCGGTTGGGGCCGTGCTCGTTCCGCGTGGAGGCAGACGACAATGCGGAGTTCGATGCGGAACGCCGTGTGCTCGAGGAAAGCGAGCTGCCGCAGTACCGTACCAAAATCCGTGCCGCACGCGAGAGTGCGATGGAGCAGTTCCAGAACGACTTCCTGTCCAGGCTGAAAAGCAGCATCGAGCAGGTGCAGGATCAGGTCAAGAACCTCAATCGGGCACTGCGGCAGGCGCAGTTCGGCACAGACAGCTACCAGTTCCGCGTGGACCGCAATCCGGATTACGCCGAATATTACGACATGATTATGGCGCCGGAGCTGATGGAAGGCGATATTACGCTGTTTTCCGCACAGTTTCAGGAGAAATACGGTCCGCTGATCGATAAGCTGTTCAGCCAGATCACCATGGCAGACGATACCCAGCTCAACGCCCGCAAGCAGAGTGAGCTGCAGGAGAACATCGAGCGGTACACCGACTTCCGCACCTATCTGAAGTTTGATCTGGAGACCACCGATCAGAACGGGTCCAAGCAGCTGCTGTCGCAGACACTCAACACCAAGTCGGGCGGGGAGACGCAGACGCCGTTCTATATTGCGGTTCTGGCCTCGTTCGCGCAGCTGTACCGCGTGAGCGATACGTCCAGCTTCGGCAACACGGTGCGTCTGGTCGTGTTCGACGAGGCATTCAACAAGATGGACAGCGAACGCATCATCGAAAGCGTGCGTCTGCTGCGCAAAATGGGTCTGCAGGCGATCATCTGCACCCCGCCGGATAAGGTTTCGGATATCATGCCGATCGCGGATAGAACGCTGCTGGTTGATAAGCATAAGTATCGGATGCACATTCTGCCGTTCAGCAAGGAGAATGCACAGTAAAGAAAAATCCCGCTTTCTCGCGTGAGAAGGCGGGATTTTGTGTTATTTCGGACGGGTTGGCGTATTCTAAATTGTACGCTGCGGGCGGAACATTTTACAATTCACCGCACATGAGTGCGCCGAGCGCATCCTCGAAGGTACGGCTGCCGAGAGAAATCGCACCGAGTGCTTCGGCACGGCGTCCAACCTCGTATTTGTGCAGGTGTACGCCGCCTTCCGGGCACTGCGTGGTGATATACACGCGCGTGCCGCTTTGGATCAGATCACGCACGGCGGCTTCCAAACGGGCGGGTACGCCGCCTGCGCCGAAGGCTTCGAGTACGACCTTGGGGTAGCCGAGCAGCACGGAGAAGAATGACGGATCAAGATCAGGTGTCAGGCGCACGGGCAGAATGTGGGTATCGATCTGCTCGATAAGCTGCGGCGCGCCGGAAGGTGCGGACGCGGGTTTGCTCCAGCGCACTTCGCCGCCGCAGATTTCACCGGCCGGTGCAGCATTTGCCGAGAGAAATGCGTCAATCTCAGTCGAATGCTGCTTGAAAACGTGGCTGCCGTGCAGAATTTGACCGTTCATCACGGCGTACACGCCTGCGCGTCCGTCTGCCGCAGTGCGGAACGCATCCAACAGATTGCGCGGTGCGTCTGAGTCCGGCACGCCCATTGGCAGCATGGAGCCGGTCAGCACGAGCGGCTTATCGAAATGCGGCAGCAGGTGGGTGAGCAGCGCGGCGGTGTATGCGAGCGTATCCGTGCCATGCGTGAGCACAAAGCCGTCGAATTTCTCGCGGTTTTGCCAGACCGCCTGGGCCATGCGCTGACGGTCGGCGGCGGTCACGTCGGTCGAGTCGAGCTGCATGAGATCGAGCGTTTCGACTGTGCACAGCGCAGACAGTTCAGGCAGTGCGCCGAGCAGCGCGGCGCTGTCCAGAGCGGGGGAAAGACCGTGTGCGGTCTCGCAGCACGCAATCGTGCCGCCGGTGGCGATCATTAAAATATGAGGCATGATTTTCCTCCTGAAAGTTCGATTTGCGGGTTTGATGCCGCTTTAACGGCACTGTGCCTGATAATTTTCTCCCCATTTCCACAGGGCGTCCATCACGGGTTTCAGGCTGTACCCGAGTTCGGTCAGCGTGTATTCCACACGCGGCGGCACCTCGGCATAGACCTTGCGCGTCAGCAGACCACTGGCCTCCATCTGGCGCAGCTGTGCGGTCAGAACCTTCTGCGTGACATGCCCGATGGACTTTTTCAGTTCGCCGAAACGCAGGGTGCCGTTCATCAGGTCACGCAGGATGAGCACCTTCCATTTATCGCTGATGAGCGTCAGTGTGGTCTCGACAGGGCAGGCGGGCAGTTCCTGTTTTGCGGTCGATTCGGTCAGCTCCATGAGAAAAACCTCCTTGTTTACGCGATTTGCACCAATAGTATCTTTTGGGTAACTACACCACAATATTGTGCTTACTTTACAGATTGTCACTACGGCTTTATTATAGAATCACCGAAAGGGAAAAGCAATCCCAACATAGAAAAAGAAAATAAAATTTTCACGGAGGTATTTATCATGAGCAAGGTCGTAGAATTTCTGCAGGCGAATCCGGTACAGTATCTGGCAACCGCAGGCCGTGACGGCAAGGCAAAGTGCCGTCCGTTCATGTTCTCGGGCGAGATGGACGGCAAGCTGTGGTTCTGCACGAACAACACGAAGGATGTTTACAAGGACATGCAGGTAAACCCGGAGATCGAAATCTCGGTTTCCAGCCCGGAGTACGCATGGATTCGCCTGCACGGCAAGGCTGTTTTCGAGAACAACATGGCCGCCAAGGAGATGTGCATGCAGAACCCGATCGTCAAGAGCCAGTACGGCGAGGCGACCAACCCGATCTTTGAGGTGTTCTATCTTGAGGATGCACACGGCAGTATCGCTGATTTCTCCGGAAATCCGCCGTATCAGTTCTAAACAGTCCCAATCAGCCTGCAAAGAGCCTGCAGGCTGATTTCTTTTGCCCTCTGCACGAACTGAGTATTGAACTGACTGGCAGGAATAGTGTATACTAATATTCGGTTTAATAAGGGGGTAAAACAATGGATTTTATCAAGAAAAACGGCGCCGGACTGCTGCTGTGCCTGTGCATTGCGATTCCGGCGTGGCTGCTGGGACAGGCGGTGCCGGTTGTCGGCGGACCGGTATTCTCCATCCTGATCGGCATGGTGCTCACGCTGTTCTGGAAGAACAAGATCAAGGTGCAGCCGGGCATCGGTTTTACATCGAAAAAGGTGCTGCAGTACGCGGTTATCCTGCTCGGCTTCGGTCTTAACCTGTCCGAGATTGCAAAGGTCGGCGCACAGTCGCTGCCGATCATCGTTTCGACCATCGGCACCTCGCTCATCGTGTCGTTCGTGCTGTGTAAGGCGATGAAGGTACCGTCCAACATCTCGACGCTGGTCGGTGTCGGCTCGTCCATCTGCGGCGGCTCGGCAATCGCGGCAACCGCTCCGGTCATCGGCGCGGACGATGAGGAGATCGCGCAGGCGATTTCGGTTATTTTTCTGTTCAACGTCATCGCGGCGCTGACATTCCCGACGCTCGGCGGCATGCTCGGCATGACTGACCACGGCTTCGGCCTGTTTGCGGGCACGGCGGTTAACGATACCTCGTCCGTAACGGCAGCCGCTTCCGCGTGGGACGGCATCCACGGCAGCAATACGCTGGAAATCGCCACCATCGTCAAGCTGACGCGCACGCTGGCGATCATCCCGATCACGCTCGTACTGGCGCTGTGGCGCACCCACAAGGCCAAGACCGAGCAGAGCCAGGGCGGCGAAGCCTTCTCGCTTAAGCGTGCGTTCCCGATGTTTATCCTGTACTTCATGCTCGCGTCCATCATCACCACGGTGTGCACCACGGTCGGCGTACCGGCAGGCGTGTTTACGCCGCTCAAGACGCTGTCCAAGTTCTTTATCGTTATGGCGATGGCGGCTATCGGCATGAATACCAATATCGTAAAGCTGGTCAAGACCGGCGGCAAGCCGATTTTCATGGGTTTCTGCTGCTGGGTCGCTATCGCGTGCGTCAGCATCGCGATGCAGCACTTGCTCGGGTTCCTCTAAGCGAAAAGAAAAGCACAAAGGACTAATGTCCTTTGTGCTTTTCGCGTTTTTGCTGCTGTTTGAGTGCATAAAGCCGTTTGGCATCGGCCTGTTTGCGCGCACGGCTCCGGCGCTTGCGCACCTGCTTGTTCTGCTCCTGCTGGAGCTGCAGCGCCTGCTGCGATTTGGTGCTGATGCCGACTTGCGCGGTCTGCCGTCCGGCTTCCCGCTGTGCCCGTTTGGGATTGCGGTGTGCAGGCTTTACGGCAGTCTCAACAGCCGGACTGAATTGCAATCGGTAGTAGTGCCGCAGCAGGTAAATCAGCAGCTCCGGCTCCTTCGGCTCTGCGCCGAAGGTTACCTTTGCCGCGGATAACCTGCCGTTTTCGATCCGCTCGAATACACCGACCCAGAACGGGTCCTCAAAAAATACGGTCAGTCTGCCAATTACTTTGTCCATTGTTTTTCCCTCCTGAAAAATAAATGAACAAAGAATGGACAACCCGGAGGGGCAGGTTACTTACCCTGCAAAAGCAGGACGGCCGGGCTACCTACCGGCTCTGGTGCACGGAGTGCACGTTGCGTTTTTATCTTTGCAGTTTTATTATAGCATGGAAATGCAGGGTGCGGTTGAAGATTTTGATTTGCAGGTTCGATATTCCTGCCTCATAGCATAACAGAAGTCCCTGTACCATACAGCACAGGGACTTGAAAGAAAGAGAGATTTAGGCGTTTTCCATGATGGCCTTAACGGCGGTTGCGGTATCGGTCAGCGGGAACAGCTCATAGCCGACGCGGCCGGTGTAGCCGCACTCCTCGAGGTGACGGATAACCTTTTTATAGTTGATCTCACCGGTGCCCGGCTCATGGCGGCCCGGAGCATCGGCAACGTGAATGTGGCCGAAGGTGTCGCCGTAGTTGGAGATGGTATCGCAGATGCAGCCCTCATTGATCTGCATGTGGTATACATCATACAGCAGCTTGAGACGCGGAGAGCCGATCAGACGAACGATTTCAGCGCCCATCTGGGTGGTAGCGAGGAAGTTGCCGACGTGGTCGGTGGTGATGTTCAGCGCCTCGAGGTTGAGGTTGATCTCTTCCTTCTCGGCCAGCTCAGCGCAGGCGAGCAGCGTGTCGTACATCGAGCACAGCTTTACGGTGTGGGACAGGTTATCGTAGTGGTTTACTACAATGCCGCCGTCACCCAGTGCGTTGGAGTGGATGGTAACGCTGGCTGCGCCAACCTTCTTAGCCGCCGCGATGGACTCCTTCAGGTAGTCCAGATACTTCTGCTTGTGGGTCGGGTCTACGAGCGAGTAGTCCGCATCGCCGTTGAAGCCGGAAATTGCAATGCCGGCCTTTTCAGCAGCCTCGCGGGTCGCATCCAGATCGCGGATGCGCCAGTCCCAGAACTCTACGGCCTCAAAGCCGTCGTTCTTTGCAGCCTGGAAACGGTCGAGCCAGTCCAGCTCGGTGTAAAGGGTATCGATGCAAGCGCATTTTCTCAGTGCCATAATAAATTACCTCCAAATTTTCTTGTTTCGGTTGTCTTACTCTTTTAAATTGATGATACATCAAGCGCAGCGGATATGCAACGCTGCTTTCCAAAAATTATGCTCCGATGCCGAGCGGAGAGAATGCCAGATAAACCAGCAGCACGCACACGATAACGATCACGCTGACCAGCTTGCTGTACTTCCACGGGGTCAGGTCTACCGCGCCGATATCCTGCTGCACCCAAACCTCAGCGCCCTTGCTCTTGTTGCGGCGGTGCATGAGGTACATGATCAGCATCTCGAGCGGCCACAGAACGGATACGGCGTACAGGTAGTGGATGCTGCCCTCATTGCCGCCGAACAGCGAGTAGCTCGGGGACAGCAGCATGAAGCCGCCGTAGCAGATAATGTGGAACACCATGATGAAGCGTGCGCTGTACTTCGGCAGGCAGTTGAAGAAGAAGCCGCCGAATACGCCGGACAGAACCGGCAGGCCAACCAGCATAACGAACGAGTCGAGGAAGGTCTTGAGACCGGCAGGGAAGAAGTAAACCATCGGACCGACGATCACGGAGAAGATGGCGAACACGATGCCGATGTTCTTGCCGACCGAAACCAGCTTGCTCTCGCTGGCGTTCTTGTTGATGAATTCCTTGTAGATGTCCATCGTGAACATGGTGTTTACCGAGTTGAGCACCGAGTTGAACGAGGATAGGATCGCGCCGAACATAACGGCTGCGAAAAAGCCCATGATCGGCTGCGGTACAACGCGGGTGATCAGTGCCGGATATGCGTCATCCATCATGGATACCTGCGTGCCCTCGATGTTGAAGATCGCGTAAGCGATAACGCCCGGCAGCGCAAGGAACATAAAGCCGAGGATCTTGAGGAATGCGCAGTAGAGTGCGCCCTTCTGTGCTTCCTTGAGGTTTTCGGCAGCCAGCACGCGCTGGATGAACGACTGATGCGTGCACCACGACTGGAAGCCGAGGAATACCAGACCGAGGAATACGGTCGGCCACGGAACCGCCGGTGCTTCGCTCTGCGCGGGTGCGATGGAGTTGAGCATATCGGCGTGGTTGTGGATCAGGTAGCGCACGCCGTCCATGATGGCAACGCCGCTGTCGCTGCCGGAGGCATGGCCGAGCACGTTGAGCGCGAGGAACGGGATCATTAGTCCGCCGATCAGCAGACCGACGCCGTTGATGGTATCCGATACCGCAACCGCTTTCAGACCGCCGAAGATGGCGTAGATCGAACCGATGATGGTGATCAGAATGCAGAGAATAATGATAGACTGGAACTTGGTAATGCCGAGCGTGCCGGACAGGTTGAAAATGTTTTCAAATACCAGCGAACCGGAGTACAGAATGACCGGGATCTGCACGAACAGGTATAGAATAATGTACGCGATGGAGAACCACAGCTTGGTGGGTCGGTCGTAGCGCTCGCCGAGCAGCTGCGGGATGGTGGTGATGCCGCTTTTCAGGTAGCGCGGCGCAGCAAACAACGCCAGCACGATCAGCGCGGTGGCTGCCATGACCTCGAATGCCATCGGGCTCATGCCGATCGCCCAGGTTTGTCCGTTCGTACCGACAAGCTGCTCTGCGGAGAGGTTGGTCAGCAGCAGCGAGCCTGCAATGACAATGCCCGGCAGACCGCGTCCTGCCAGAAAATAGCCGTCGGCGGTGGTCTGGTCATCGCCCTTGGTCTTGACGTAGGAGATGACCGCAACTAAAATGGTGAAAAATACAAAGGTTACGCAAGTGAATATCATTTTCTCTGTTCTAACTCCCTCGATTTGCATAAAAAAACCGTTGGTGCATAGCGCACCAACGGTTTTAGCACATTGCTTAGACTGTGTGCGTGGTGTGAAAATTAAGTTGTGATTAAGCCTCGATCTCGGAGATCTTGACTGGACGGCCCTCATGCAGAGACTTGGTAGCAGCAGCTGCCATCAGTACCGGATACAGACCGTCCTCGCCGGTAACCGGAGTCTCCTTGTTATTGATAACGGCATCTGCGAACGCCTGCATCTCGGCAACGAATGCGCCGGTGTAGCGGTCCCACATTACCTTGTAGGCTACGCCGTGTACAGCGCCGTCTGCGGTGGACAGAACAGCGGTGTTTGGGGTATCGTTCTGGTCCTCGGCACAGCCTTCGGAGCCGAATACCTCAACGCGCTGGTCGTAACCGTAAACTGCCTTGCGACTGTTGTCGATCACGCCGATCGCGCCGTTTGCGAACTTGAGGGTAACGAGCGCAGTGTCAACGTCGCCGGCCTCACCGATGCCCGGATCGACCAGAACGGAACCAACTGCATTTACCTCGGTAACTTCGCTGCCTGCGAGGAAGCGGGCCATATCGAAGTCATGGATCATCATATCGTAGAAGATACCGCCAGAAACCTTAACATAGGATACCGGAGGCGGCTCCGGATCGCGGGAGGAGATCTTGATGATATTTACCTTGCCGACCTTGCCGTCACGAACCATGTCGTAAACTGCGCGGTGGTTGTGGTCGAAGCGGCGGCAGAAACCGATCTGCAGCTTAACGCCGGCTTCCTTGGCTGCGTTGATGGCAGCGTGAACCTTCTCCAGATCATAATCGATCGGCTTCTCGCAGAAGATGTTCTTGCCTGCGTGAGCAGCCTCGATGATGTACTTGGAATGGGTGTCGGTAGAGGAGCAAATCAGAACTGCATCGATCTCGGGATCGTTCAGAATGTCGTTTGCGTCCTTGGTGGTGTTCGGAATGCCGCAGGACTTGGCAAAAGCCTCGGTCTGCTCATTCATAAACGGGTCAGCGATGGTCTTGATCTCCATCTCCGGTACGAACATGGAAATATTCTTCGCATGTACCTTACCGATACGACCCGCACCGATAATACCTACTTTCATGGGTGTTCCTCCTTAAATGAACATTTGGAATAAAAAGAGAGGTTTGTATGAAGCGTTGGAGCGCGTTTCCATACATCGTTTCCGCCGCAGGCGGTATTAAATCGTGAAGGCGTTGCCTTCACAAAAAAACGCGGAGCATGTATCTGCGTTTTTTTACAAGTAAGAAAATCGGTGTGCCGCTGTGCGACGCGCTGATTTTCGTCCGGGAATCATCCGCGGCAAAGCCGCGGTGTTTCCCATCTCCTTGAAATGCGTGCATTTCAAGGAATTATTTCAGCCAGTTTGCGAAGTTATCCAGACGAGCCTGTGCGTTGTCCTTGGTGATGATCTCGGTGCCGGTGTCTACGTCGCCGTACTCCTCGCCGTTCAGGATCTTCACGATGGTCTCAACTGCCTTGTAGCCGATGTCGAAGTTGTTCTGGGCAGCGGTCATGGTCAGCTCACCGTTCAGAACGGCTTCTACTGCGGACTTCTGGCCGTCAAAGCCGAGGAAGATGGTTTTTGCATAGTGCGGATTGTCCTTTGCGGTACGGGCAGCTGCCAGCGCCATATCGTCGTTGTTGGAGCAGATGATGGCAACGCCTTCCGGATACTTGCTCATGATGCCTTCCATCGCGGTTACAGCGAGGTCAGCGGTTGCGTTAGCGTACTGGGTCTCTGCATCAAGGAACTCGCCGCCGGCTTCGTTTACGCCTTCGCGGTAGCCTTCCATGCGGGCGGTGTTGGTTGCGTCACCCTGAACGCCTGCGATCTCGATGCACTTGATATCGGTCCAGCCGGCTGCCTTTGCAGCTTCAACAGCGGCCTTGCCGCCCTCCTTGGCTGCTTCCTTGTTGCCGGTGCCGACGAATGCGAGGCACTTGTCGGAATCAATGCGGGTATCGTATGCTACAACCGGCTTGTCGGTATTTGCGATAGCGGTTGCAACAGCCTCGGACTGCAGCGGAGCGATCAGGTAACCGTCGTAGGACTCAACCGCAAGGTCGGTCTGGATGGTGTTGAGCTGCTCCTCGTAGTAGGTCTCAGCCGGAGGACCCTTGATGTCCAGGCTGACCTGATCCGGATGCTCATCCTCATACGCCTCAGCGCCTGCCTGAACGATGTTCCAGAACTCGGCAGCGTTGGTCTTGAGCACCATGCTGATCTTGTACGGGCCGTCGTGGGTGGAGGCGGTATCGCCGCCGTCGGCTGCTGCGGAAGAATCGGTGCCGCCGCCGCAAGCGGTCAGGCTGAGTGCGAGGGCGCTGGTGAGCAGGGCTGCTAACAGTCTCTTTTTCATAGTGGATCTCCCTTTCTTTTCTCGTTTTTCTTCTCTTGTCTCTCTTTCAGCACTGTGCGTTTATGTGCTCTGTGCTGTTTATGTGCTTATTATAGCGAGCGGGTACGGGAATGTCAACAGGCAATTTGCCTGTGTGAAAGTCGTTAAAATGGAAATAACGTCAAAATAAATGGATAAAATGCGTGTAAATGCGTATAAACTGAGAAATACAAAACAAATATGTGGAAAGCGAGGGTGGTCACAAGGTTTGGTGTGTGCAATTGTATATGTCGCACAAAGCACACATTCTGTGAAAAACACAGAATATCGCACATGGTTTTGGAAAAATGAAAAATAGAGCATAAAACACCGAATATATCGGGAAATTCATACCGAAAACTGTGTGTGTAAATGCACGGAAAGAGGGAAGGCACAGATTGTGTCTTCACAAAGCACAGAAATATGGTATAATAAGCACAGAGAAAAGAAACATTGCAGAGAGATGCAGGATAGTATAAAGAGCAATTACGAAAAGGTGAAGGATTATGAACAAAAGACCAACCATTCAAACGGTTGCCGAGCTTGCGGGCGTCTCCCGCGGCACGGTAGACCGTGTATTAAATAATCGTTCGTATGTGCGCGCGGATGTGCGTGCGCGCGTGCTGAATGCCATTCAGGAGACCGGTTATCTTTCTCCGAAGGAGGCGCATCGGCAGGCCGCAGAGGCAAAGCTGCCGCTCAAACCTGTGCGTTTGGGTGTGCTTTTGCCAAACTGGAGCGGCCCGTTCCACGAGGACGTCCCGAGAGGCATTCAGGCTGCGCGTTCTGAGCTGGAAAAGCGCGATGTCGAGGTGCGTGTGTGCACTTGTGATACAGATATTCCGCGCGAGACCATCGAGCTGCTGGACGAGCTGGTAAGCTGGGGCGCGCAGGGCATCGCACTGTGTGCATTAAATGATATTTCGATCGAAGCACGCATCGGAGAATTGGCCGAACAGGGCATTCCGTGCATCACGTTCAACTCGGATCTGCCGAACAGCCGCCGTTTGTGCTTTGTGGGTCAAAATTACGCACAAAGCGGCCGTATCGCCGCCGAGCTGCTCAGCAAGTGCGTGCCGAAAAACGCGCGTGTGCTGGCGATGGCGGGGAATCTGGAGTACGACGGCCACCGCACCCGTTTAGACGGCTTCTGCGAGCATCTAAAGAAAAAGGGCTTCTCTTCCTCGCAGATCGAGATTGAGGAGACCTATAACGACTACCGTTTGACCTATAACCGCGTCACGGCGGCGCTGCAGTCGGACAATCCGCCGGCGGCCATCTATATGGCAAACCGCAGCGTTACCGGCTGCGTGGACGCGCTCAAAGCTGCAGGCATGGATCAGCAGGTGCGTGTAATCGCACATGATATGTCGTTGCGCCGCAAGCAAATGCTGCTCGACGGCTCGCTTGATCTGACCATTACTCAGGATATGTTCCGGCAGGGCAGCCAGCCGCTGCGCCTGCTCGCAGACCTGCTGCAGAAGAATATTCAGCCGGAAAACAGTAATAAGGGGTCGGAAATTTCCATTATCTGCGCACAGAATATCGAATAACGCAAAAAAGACGCTGTATCAAGCTGATACAGCGTCTTTTTTGCTTGTTCGGGGTGTTTTTGCCGTTATGCGATAAGAACTCCGCCAAATGAGGCGGGCTGAGGGCAGCCCGCCCTACGGGATTGCAGAACCGGCTTTTATCGCGGATTCTGCGGCATCTGCCAGGCGAAATGGTCGCAATGCAGCAGCTCCTCCGCTCTGTGCGAGCACGGCTCATCCAGATACTCGCGGTACAGCGCCTGAACCGCCGGATTTTCATGCGAAAAACGCAGCGGTGCATTCTGATCGAGTCGGAACAGAACCTTGCCGCGGTCGGCGGCCTTTTCGCGGTCGGTGCCGTCCACCGGCTGACCGCCGCCGCCGGCACAGCCGCCCGGGCAGGCCATGATCTCCACAAACTCATAGTGTACCTCACGGCGCTGCAGCGAGCGCAGAAGCTGACGCGCGTTGCCCAGTCCGCTCGCTACCGCGCAGCGCACAGTCCGGCCTGCCAGCTCGAACGTCGCTTCGCGCCACGGCAGCGGAGAGATCGTGCCGTCGTCACGTACCTCTCGGAACGCATCCGGAGACGGATTTTCGCCGGTGGTGAGGAAGTACGCCGAACGCAGCGCAGCCTCCATAACGCCGCCGGTCGCGCCGAAAATAACGCCTGCGCCGGTGCCGTCGCCCAGCGGAGAATCAAACGCGGATTCCGCGATGTTTTCCACATCGAGGTGCTCGGCACGCGCCATGCGCGCCAGCTCTCGGGTGGTGATGACCAGATCGACATCGCTGCCGTGACCGGCTGAATCCATGCTCGGCAGCTCACGCTCGGCCTTTTTTGCGATGCACGGCATGATGGAGATGCTGTAAATTTTGTCCGCGTCCACGCCGAGATTGTGCGCCAGCCAGGTCTTGCCGACCGCGCCGAACATCTGCTGCGGCGACTTGGCGGTGGACAGGCGGCCGGTCATTTCCGGGAACTGCGACTTCAAAAAGCGCACCCAGCCCGGGCAGCACGAGGTAAACATGGGCTGATTGTCCAGATCGCCCGCCTGAAGACGCTGGAGCAGTTCGGTGCCCTCCTCCATGATGGTCAGATCGGCGGAAAACGTGGTGTCGAACACATAATCCGCACCTAATTTGCGCAGAACGGACACCAGCTGACCGACGGTTGCCTTGCCGGTCGACATGCCGAAGGCTTCGCCCCATGCAGCGCGCACAGCCGGAGCAATCTGCACAATGGTCACGCGGTCCGGATCACCGAGCGCAGCATATGCCTTCTGCGTGTCATCGCGCTCGCGCAGAGCGCCGGTCGGGCAGTGCGTAATGCACTGACCGCACAGCGAGCAGTCTGCCTGCTTGATCACGCGGTTTTCCGAAACATCAATGGTGGTGCGCGCACCCGAGCCGCTGATATCCCAGACGGACAGCGACTGCACCTTGTCGCATACCTGAATGCAGCGCATGCACTTGATGCACTTATTTACATCGCGGTAGAGCGGGAACGTGGTCGTCCAGTCTGCCTTTTTGCCGCGTGCAAGGTCGGTGGGGTAGGAAACACCCAGAATGCCCATATCGTTTGCGATCTTCTGCAGCTGGCAGGTGCCCGAGCGGATACAGGTCGCGCACTTGTTGTCGTGCTGCGAGAGGATAAGCTCCATATTGACGCGGCGCGCCTCGAGTGCACGCGGAGAATTGGTGCGGATGACCATGCCTTCACGCACAACGTTGTTGCACGAGGGAACCAGCTTGCCCTCGCCCTCTACCTCGACACAGCAGACGCGGCAGGCGGAGATTTCGTTCAGCTCTTTTAAGTAGCACAGGCTGGGGATTTCGATATCGACAGAGGCGGCGGCATCCAGAATGGTGGTGCCTTCCGGTACAGTCACCGGAATAGAATTGATCGTCAGATTTACCATTTAGAAGAACGCCCTCCCTTGAAAATACCGTAGCCGAAGTGGTCGCAGCGCAGGCAGCGGGAGGTCTCCTGATGAACCTCCTGCTCGGTCATGCCGCACTTTACCAGATCAAAGTTGCCGACGCACTCTTCGGCGGGTCTGCTGCGCAGCTCGATGCGGCCGCAGGCCGGCATGTTGGTCAGATGCGGTGCCGGAATCTCAACATCGCTCTTGATAACGTGACGGAAGCCGAGGTGTGCGTCAATGTTGGCTGCAGCCACCTTGCCGGCGGCTACCGCGCGGATAACGGTCGCCGGACCGGTAACGGCATCGCCGCCCGCGAATACATGCGGGGTGTTCGGCACGAAGGCGTCGGACTCGGCCTGAATCTTGCCGCGCACGACCGGAGCGATCTGCTCGAACGGCTTTGCGTCGATGGACTGGCCGATGGCTACGATAACGACATCGCACGGTGTGCGGAGCAGCGGCTGATCAGCGTCGTAGGGACGCGGACGACCGTCCTTGCCGTAGGAGCCGATGACCTGCGGACGTGTCCACAGAGCGGTAACGCGGCCCGTTTCATCGGTTTCGATGTGATCGGGTGCCTGCAGCGAGAGAATCTGGCAGCCTTCGCTCTGTGCTTCCTCGATCTCCTCAGCGAGCGCGGTCATATCGGTCACGCGTCGGCGGTAGACGCACGTTACTGCGGAGGCACCGAGACGGATTGCGGTTCGGGTTGCATCCATCGACACGTTGCCGCCGCCGATGACGCAGACGCGCTTGCCCTTGAAGTCCGGCACGCGGCCCTCGCCGATGTCGCGGAGCAGCTGCACCGCGGAGTGCACGCCGACTGCGTCCTCGCCGGGAATGCCGATCTTCTTGTCGTTATGCGCACCGATGGAGATGTAAACCGCGTCGTACTGGTTCTCAATCTCAGCGAACGAAATATCGCGGCCGATGGAAACGCCGGTGTGCACCTCAATGCCGGTGGACAGGATGAAGTCGATATCCGCATCCAGCTTGTCCTGCGGCAGACGATAATCCGGAATGCCGTAGCGCAGCATACCGCCGAGCTTGGGACGCTGGTCATAGACTACGACCTGGTGCCCCATCAGCGACAGGAAATACGCCGCCGACAGACCACCCGGTCCGCCGCCGATGATGCCGATGCGCTTGCCGGTCGAGGGTGCGGAATCCGGCGGCGTGGTGTTGTCTGCGTGGTCGCACGCGAAGCGCTTGATGCCGCAGATGTTGACCGCATCGTCCACCATGCTGCGGCGGCAGTGTGCCTCGCACGGGTGCTCGCAGACATAGCCGCATACGGTCGGGAAGGGGTTGTCCTTGCGGATCAGGCGCACGGCGTCGTTGTAGCGGCCGGCACGCACGAGTGCGATATAACCCGGAATATCCACACCGGCAGGGCACAGTGCTACACACGGTACCGGATGATCCCAGCCGAACAGACAGCGGCCGCTTTCCACATGGGAGAGGTAGTCATCGCGGAAGCCCTGCACGCCCTGCAGAACCATGCGGGCAGCCTCATAGCCGATGGCGCAGTCCGCCGTATCCTGAATAACACGGGCGGTTTTCTCGATCAGGTCAATGGTCTCCGGTGTTGCGGTGGAATCCAGCACCTGCTCGAGCAGAGTGGTCAGCTGCCCCAGACCGATGCGGCACGGAACACATTTGCCGCAGGTCTGTGCATGGCACAGACGCAGGAACGACAGCGACATATCCACCGGGCACAGACCCGGAGGACTGGCGCTGATGCGCCGCTCGATATCGCGGTACAAGCCGGCAATGACGGTCTCAGCCTTGCCCGGCGTTTCAATGGATAAACGACTCAAAAAAGTCCCCTCCCTTTCTTGTAAAAACATATAAAAAATAATAGAACTTTTGGGCGGATAAGTCAATTGCAACTCAGTGATTTTGGAGAAAATACCAATAAAAAGCTGCTTGCGATGGCAGCTGGAGGACGGATATGCTATACTGACAGAAAAGAGAAGGAGAGCGAAGCTATGCGTATCATCAATTTCGGTTCGCTGAATATAGATAAGGTATATCAGGTGGAGCAGTTTGTCCGGCCGGGACAGACCATCACCGCAAAGGACTGCGCCGTAGCTGCGGGCGGCTTCGGCGGCATCCGCCATCGCTGTCTCGCGCGCAGGCACGCATAAATCATCGGAAACGGGGCAAACTGAATCTCCGAAAGGAGTGTATCGGTATGCACATTACAATCGAACGAGACGGCTGTATTTCCTGCGGCCTGTGTGAAGGAACCTGTCCTTCCGTGTTCCGCATTGCGGAGGACGGCCTTGCCGAAGTCTATCATCAGCCGGAAACCGCAGAGGAGCAGGCGGGTGCGCAGGAGGCCGCAGGCGGCTGTCCGGTGGCCGTCATTCATGTCAACTGAACAACGTAAGCGTAAAGGCAGACCATCGGGTCTGCCTTTTTGTATCGACCGCAAGAATTTGAAAGTTTGCCCGAGAGCCCCGCTCATATCCCGCAAATAGGGGCGTTCTTTTCGCAAGAATGCTCTGTTTTTTCAGCCCCCGAAACGCTACAATAGAATCATCAAATAGAGAGCGGCAAAACCGCCGCGTAAGAGAGAGAGTTACATATAAAAGGAGAGAATATACCATGAAAACTGTTAAGGTTGGTTCGGTAGGTCTGGGTCGTCTGGGCTATGAGCACGCGAAGAACCTTGCAACGCAGGTTCCGGGCTGCGAACTGGCAGCCATCTGCGACGTAGATGCAAACCGCGTAAAGGAAGTTGCGGCAGAGCTCGGCGTGCCGAATACTTACACCGATTTTGAGGAAATGTGCAAGAATCCGGAGCTGGACGCGATCGTTATCGTTTCCCCGTCCTTTCTGCACTGCCAGCAGATTGAAATTGCCATGAACCACGGCAAGCATGTGTTCTGCGAGAAGCCGCTCGGCACGGATGTTGCACAGTGCAAGGCTGCCGAGAAGGTCATCGAAGCACATCCCGACCTGATCTTCCAGCTTGGATTCATGCGCCGCTTTGACAAGTCCTACGCCGAGGCAAAGCGCAAGATCGATAACGGCGATATCGGCAAGGTTGTTCTGGTTCGTTCCTACACGCAGGACCCGCGCTCCACTATCGAGTCCACCCTCAAGTTTGCACCGCACTCCGGTGGTCAGTACCTCGATATGTGCGTGCATGATATCGACCTCATCCGCTGGTTCACCGGCTCGGATGTCAAGAATGTATGGGCAATCGGCGGCGTATTCGAGTTCGACCTGTACAAGGAGCTGAACGATGCGGACAACGCAGCTGCTACCATCCAGATGGAGAACGGCGCAATGGGCTTTATGTTCACCAACCGCACCCATGCCGCAGGCTGCAATGTCGAGACCGAGATCATCGGCACCCACGGCACGCTGCGCATTGCAAACGTCGGCGCAAAGAACCTGCTGAATATCGTGGATGAGCACGGCTCCCGCGAGGAGTATTATCCGGACTTCATGAGCCGTTGGCACGAGGCTTTCGTAGCCGAGATGGTTGCCTTCACCGGCCATGTCCGCGACAACACCAAGCCGACTGACCTCACCGTTTATGACGGCACCGCCGTTTCCGAGGCTGCTTACCGCTGCAAGGAGTCCTTCGAGACCGGCAAGATGCTGCCGATTCGATAAAATCAGCATAGAGAAAGCCTGTCACCATAGGTGGCAGGCTTTCTGTTATCCGCAGCCCTGCCGGACCGTAGCGGGCGAAGCGCTGCATTGAGTTTTCATCGCAGGAGCGCTATAATAAGTTTATCTGATGATATGTACCGCGATCTGACAAAGGGCAGTATTGCCAAAGGTTTGATCTGGTTTGCGCTGGCAGGGCCGGTCGGTGAGGGCGGTATCCGGATTGCTATCCCGACCGGCTGGTTTTTCGCGGATACTATCTCCGCCGCAGAAAGGCGCTTTTGCCGCAGAATTGAGGGAAAAGGAGCGTTTTTATGATTCAATGCTTTGTGAAAAAAGAATATGAAGCGCCATTCGGCCTGACGCAGATGCCGCGTCTGTTTTCGGTCAGCCGCACGGACGAGAAGGCGTCGGCACATCCGCGTGTTATGCACGCGCATGATGATTTAGTGGAAATTGTACTCGTGCGAGGCGGCGAGAGCCGCTATTTTGTCGGCGGCACGCCGTATGAGGCACGCCGCGGCGATCTGTTCATCTTCAACAGCCGCGTCGTGCACGATGAGCCGTCCGGACCGGATCGTCCGGTAGCAACCTCAAGTCTGGCGCTTGGCGGACTGGCTGTGCCCGGACTACGCGAAAATACGCTGATCGCGGAGGATTCATGTCCGGTGTGCCGCCTGACCGAGCCGCAGACCGTGCGGCTGGAGCATCTGTACGACGTGCTTTACAATGAGCTGACCGAGGGCAACGACGACGGTGCACATCATCTTCTGCTTGCGATCCTGACGCTTGTGCAGCAGTTCCGCGCGACCGCAGCCGAGGGCAGCACGCACAGCGGCAATGCCTTTGCACAGCGGATCAAGGATTACATTGACAAGCATTTTGCGGACGAATTTTCTTTGCAGCAGATGGCGGATGCGCTGCACGTCAGTCCGTACTATCTGGCGCATATCTGCAAGGAAGTGACCGGATATTCGCCGCTGCAGTATGTTCTGCGCCGCAGGATTGGCGAAGCGCAGACGCTGCTTATCACAACTGATTTGCCGGTAACACGGATTGCATCGCAGGTGGGGTATGACAACCCGAGCCATTTCAATGCGCAGTTTTCCAAGGCGGTGGGTATGGCGCCGAGGACTTTTAGAAAAGAGTATGTTTTCCACAAATGAGTTTGCTTGCCGGGTGTAAACGGTGGTTTGCCGTTCGCCTCTCAGGCGAAAACCCTGCGTATCAGCACAGACGATATGGTATACAAAAGACTCCCGTTCCAATCGGACGGGAGTCTTTCTATATAAAATGTGCAAAGAGTATGCATTATTCGGTCTTCATATACAGCATGCGGATCGAATTGAGCACGCACAGCATAGCCACGCCGGTATCAGCGAATACGGCCAGCCACATGGATGCGATGCCGAACAGGCCGAGGAGCATAATAAGAATCTTGATCGCGAGTGCAAACACGATGTTCTCCTTGGAGACGATATTCGCCTTGCGGGCGATCTTGATCGAGATCGGGATGGAGGCCAGGTCGGCGTTCATGAACACCACGTCGGCAGCCTCGATTGCCGCGTCTGCGCCGCTGCCCATTGCCGCGCCGACATCTGCACCGGCGAGTACGGGAGCATCGTTGATGCCGTCACCGACGAACATAACCGCACCGCGCTTCTCGCGGATATCGGTCAGCGCCGACAGCTTATCCTGCGGGAGCAGGCGGGCACGCACTTCGTCAATGCCGACTTCCTGCGCAACCGCGTCCGCACTGGCCTGACCGTCACCGGTCAGCATGGCGGTGGTGAGTCCCTGCGCCTTCATGCGGCTGATTGCGGATTTGGCATCTGCCTTGATGGTATCGGCAATGTCAACATGACCGAGGAAGTGACCGTCCATCGCCAGCAGCACTTCCGTGCTACCCGGGGTGCCGTGGTAGCCGGAAAGGTCGATATTATTGCGCTCCATCAGCTTTACGTTGCCGCAGAGTATAGTTTTGCCTTCCAGCTCGGCGAAAACGCCTTCGCCGGCCTGCTCGCGGATGTTCTCAACCGTTGCACCAACGGCAACAAGAGAAAAGTCGCCGGCCTTTGCCGCGGACGTTTTGCGCTCCTCGTAGGAGTTGATGATGGACTTGGCAATCGGGTGGGTGGAAGCGCCTTCACAGGCGGCAGCCAGCCACAGAAGCTCATTCTCATCGAGCGGAACGCCCTGCGCCGGAACGACCTTCTGTACCACAAAGTTGCCCTTGGTGATGGTGCCGGTCTTATCCATAACGATGGTCTTAACGTTATTCAGTGCTTCCAGAGAAGCGCCGCCCTTGAACAGGATACCGCGTCTGGAGCCTGCGCCGATGCCGGAGAAGTAGGTCAGCGGTACGCTGAGCACCAGTGCGCACGGGCAGGAGATTACAAGGAAGGTCATCGCGGTGTAGACCCACTTGTGCCACTCGCCGGTAACAAGGCTCGGGATAATGGCGGTCAGCAGGGCAATCGCAACAACAGCCGGGGTGTAAACGCGTGAGAAACGGGTGATAAAGCGGTCGATCTTCGGCTTGCGGGCCGCTGCATTCTCCACGCTGTCGAGAATGCGCTGTACCATGCTCTCAGCGAGAATGTGGGTGACACGCAGCTTGATCGCGCCGTCGGTGTTGACACAGCCGGAGGTTGCCTTGTCGCCGGCAGCGACACGAACCGGAACCGGCTCACCGGTAACAGCCGAGGTATCCAGACGGCTTTCGCCTTCGACAACCTCGCCGTCCAGCGGAACGCGGTCGCCCGGGCGCACCAGAACAATGTCGCCCTCCTGTGCGTCTTCAGCAGGAATAACCTCGATTTTGCCGTTGTCCTTGACCAGATTTACCGTCTCGGGACGCAGGTCGATCGCATCCATGATCTGCTTGCGCGAACGGTCAACCGCACGATCCTCAAAGTATTCGCCGACACGGTAGAACAGCATAACGCCGACAGCCTCGTCGAACGAGCCGACCGCCCATGCACCGATGGTTGCAACGGCCATCAGAAAGTTTTCGTCAAATACCTGACCGCGGCCGATGTTCTTGACAGCCGTCAGCAGGACATGGCGGCCGAGCAGCAGGTAAGCCGCGATGAGCAGCACCAGCTTGACAGCCATGACCGGAATGAGCAGACCGGCAACGAACAGCGCTGCACCGATGAGCATTTCGGCAAGCGGATGGCTGCTGCTCTCTTCCTTTTCCTCCTCGGGAGCGATTACCTTGACTTCACTCTCGATATTTGAGCAGATTTTACGGATTTCGGGAAGCAGTGCATCAGGATTGTCGCCCTTGACGCGCAGCTGCTTGGTCTCGTAGACCAGCACGCAATCGTCGATGCCGTCCAGCTGGCTGATCTGGTGCTGCATTTTCGCAGCGCAGTGTGCGCAGCCGAGGTTTTCGAGCATGTAAACGCGCTGACCGTCCTTGCCGTAGTGCTTGGGTTTGGGTGCAATGACCTTGGCTTCGCTCTCGATGGACGAGCAGATCTCACGGATTTCCGGCAGGAGCGCATCCGGATTTTCGCCGGTTACGCGCAGCTGCTTGGTCTCAAATACGAGAACGCAGTCCTCTACGCCCTCGAGTTCGCTGATGCGCTGCTCCATTTTTGCCGCGCAGTGTGCGCAGCCGACATTCTGCAGCGTGTAAACGCGCTTAACGCTGTGCGCGCCTGCAGAATGTTCGTGGTGGTGGTGCTCGTGCTCCTCATCCTGATCGTGGTGATGATGATGTCCGCAGCCGCAGTCGCATTCATCGTCATGATGATGGTGGTGCTCGTGCTCCTCGTCCTCGTCGTGGTGGTGATGGTGTCCGCAGCCGCAGTCGCAGTCATCGTCATGATGATGGTGATGCTCGTGCTCATCCTCATCGTGATGGTGATGGTGTCCGCAGCCGCAGTCGCATTCATCGTCATGATGATGGTGGTGATGCTCGTGCTCCTCATCCTCATCGTGGTGATGATGGTGTCCGCAGCCGCAGTCGCAGTCATCGTCATGATGGTGGTGGTGCTCGTGCTCCT
>NZ_CDRQNY010000015.1:0-57258 GCF_977037065.1 Butyricicoccus sp.
CCGCTTCCGGTCGTGCTCGATATTCTGCAGAACCCGACCATCGGCATCGGCGCACTGGCTGCCCTGCAGATCCTGGCGCTGCTGATCGGTATTGACGTGTTCGGCAACGGTTTTTCCTCGCTGCTGCACGGCCGTCCGGCACGCGGCACGCTCGTGTCGTTCGCGGCGCTGGCATCGCTGCTGCACTGCGCCTCTCTGCTGGTATTTCCGGATCAGGGCGGCGTCGCTGTACCGTACACGGTGGTTTCCATCCTTCTGCTCTACGCCGAAATGCGTGAGGCACGCGGCCGCAGTCTGGCACAGGCGCGTTCCTATCGTGCTGTCTGCGAGGCAGAGCAGCCGCTGGCGGTTTACAGCCATTACGACAGCGAGATTGACGCATGCAACGCCGTCAAGTGCCCGCTGTACGACGCAAGCTCATTCCTGACCGAGATCGAGCGACCAGACACGGTTGATCGCTTCTCGCTCATCTACACGCCGATCGCACTGGCGCTGGCAATCATCCTGTCGCTGGTCGCTTCGTTCAACTGCGGCGAGCCGGTGCGCTTCTTCTGGGCGTTCTCGGCGATCCTGTCGGTGTCTGCTCCGATCGGTCTGCTGTGCGCGTTCGGCGCAAGCTACAAGAACACCGCAAGCCGCCTGCTGCGCTCGGGTGCAGCCATTGCGGGTGCGCGTCAGGCCAACCTGCTGCGCGGCACGGAGAAGGTTATGCTGCTCGAGAACGATCTGTTCCCGACCGGCTCGATCGAGCTTGAGGCCATCGACAATCTGGGCCGTATCACGGACGAGCAGATTCTCGGCTGTGCAGCCGCGCTGACCGAATCCGCCGGTCTGGAACTGGGCCGTGTGCTGACTGATACCACGAAGGAGCGCTTCGGCATCACCTTCACCGCGCGTGACGTGCGTCTGGTCGAGGGCGGTGTAACCGGCGCTGTCGGCACAAGCCGCATCGTGCTCGGCACGGCAGCGCTCATGGTCAAGATGGGCATTCCGATCGAATCCGGTCATAAGGGTCAGATCAATATGTATCTGGTTGTGGATAACGCGCTCGCAGGCGTGCTGACCATGCGCTACCAGACCACCAAGAATACCTATAAGGCGATGCGCCTCATGCGCCGCATGCACATGAATGCGGTCCTCGCCGTTCGCGATTTCAATATCTCCCCGGCGATGATCGAGGAGGAGTTTGACCTCCGACGCGGCTTTGCCGACCAGCCGGATCCGGCAGGCGTGGATCGCCTTCTGAATCCGAATTACGCCAAGGGCGATGCACCGGCAGCGATCCTCACCCGCGAGGGTGCCGGTCCGTTCATGCAGGTGCTCCGCGGCGCGGATAAGCTGGCGGGCGCTGTCCGCTCGGCGCTGACGCTCGGCACGTTCGCCGGCCTGCTCGGTATGTTGATCGTGTTCTACCTGCTGTACCAGAACGCCGCAGACGCGCTTCCGGTGATGAATATCCTGCTGTATCAGCTTATTTGGTACATTCCGGTGTTTATTATCACCCAGCAGACGAGATAAGACATAGAAAAAACCTCCGTATGGTTCGTACGGAGGTTTTTTACATCTGTTGACAGTCATTAGGCGGGGGACACAAACTGCATCAGCGTGTTCGCCCTGTCCGGGAGGTAGCTTTTTTCTCTGCACCGGCTGAGCGGGGTACGCGAACTGCCGTTGGCGTGTTCGCCCCTAACGGGCGGCAGCCTTTTTTCAGCACCGGCTGACTGGGGTGCGCGAACTGCCGCAGGCGTGTTCGTCCCTAACGGGCGGGGAGTTTTTCGCTGAGATTCAGCGGGGGGGATTCGCCGTCTGCGGACGGCGGGAACGTTGCGGCGCCCGCCGCGGGGGCAAAAAGGAAGGGACACCTGCGGTTTCCCTTCCTCTTTGAACTCCTACCTTTCCCTTGTTGGGATAGCTTGGGTGCAGACGGTAGACTGCGTAAGCAGGAAAAGGACGCGGCAGTCGGGTTCCCTCAGTGTGTCTTTCTCCGCCTTTTCGCAGTTCACAGACAGCGTACTGCTACACATGCGGGTTACTCAACGCAGAGCGCGGCATGACAGTGCCGCGCAACCCTTTGGCACGTTATACCGCATGGCACCTGCGAATTTAGATGTTTGGCACAATTTATCCTCGTAGGTGCTGTCTATCATAACGCGCTAAAGAATCGCGCGGCACGGTTATGCCGCGCCTGCTGGAAGTAGCCGACCTGTGTAGCAGTAATGTATCTGACACTGCGAATATGTTGAGAAAGACACGGAAGAAAAAATCCTCTGTCGTACCCCTGTTTCGGAGCGGTCACATGTCGGCAATCTGCGCCAGATTAGGAAGCAAGGGAAAGGTAGGAGTTCAAAGAGGAAGGAAAACCGCAGGTTGTCCTTCCTTTTTGCCCCCGCCGCGGGGCGCGGCACGTTCCCGCCGTCCGCAGACGGCGAATCCCTGCTGAGGTTCAGCGGAAAACTCCCCGCCCGGAAAGGGCGAACACGCCTGCGGCAGTTCGTGTGCCCCGGCTTTCCGGTGCAGAAAAGGAGCCGCCCCGTTAGGGCGAACCTGCCTGCGGCAGTTCGAGCACCCCGCTCAGCCGGTGCAGAAAACAAGTCTCGTGTTTAAGTTAAACTGTTTTTCCGATAATGCGACGGCGAAACACCATACACAAGCCGAAACCGCTTGATGAAATAGCTGAAATTATCAAATCCGACGCGAAACCCGACCTCCATGACCGGCAGATCGGTCTCACGGAGCAGACGCGCCGCCTGCTCGATTCGCAGGGAATTGATATGCTGGGTGAATGTCCTTCCGAAATTATCCCGGAAAAAGGTGCTGAAATACTGCGGCGAAAGCCCGAATTCCGCCGCAACCGCCGACAGCGAGAGCGGTTCGGTGAAATGCTCACCGAGGTAGCCGACGATCTCCTTCAGCTGCTGCGCCTTGTAGTCCGCACCCGGGCGCATTTGATGTCCGACAAGTCTGCCGTACTGCGCGCACACGGCCACAATGCCGAGCAGCGCGGCTTTCACGGCCAGCTGACAGCCGGGCGCCTGCACCTGCCACGCGCGCACGATCTGTGCGAGCAGCGCACGGATTTCACTCTGCCCGGGTTCACCGGCGCGAATGCAGGTGTCAAACCGCAGACGTCCCTCCGCGAGCGGCGACAGCAGCGCGAATTCGCTCTGGTCGGCACGCGAAAACTGCAGGAAATCCGCCGCAAACACGAACGAGCGGAACTGGTTTTCCCGTCCGGCGGCACGGATTTCGTGCAATTCCTCACCGGCGGCGAAGAACACATCGCCGTGCGTGCCCTCGTAGGTGTGGTCGGCAATGGTCAGCGAAACGTGGCCTGTGTCCACCGTGATGATTTCCAGCTCCGGATGCCAGTGATAGGGGATAAAATCGCTGTCATCGGCCTCGCTGCCGTCCAGCGCGGGGTAGATCTGGAACGGAAACGCAAGTGTGCCGTGCTCTTTTTTTTCTCGTCTGGCAGCGTCCACGGGGATTCTCCTCTCTTCGGCGTGCATTTGCGGGCACACCTTAAAATTGTGTTATTCTTCGAGAAGAAATTGCAAGCAATCTCTTCACTATCTGCTATAATTATAGATGAAAAAGGAAGGGAAGGCAAGAGTGCGACACAAACCAATCGTATTTTTGTTGTATCATTTGCGAGAAAATCCACTCGGATTTTTGTGCTGAATGACAAAGCCTTTCCGCACCGCGCCGAATCCGTTCAATGAGTGGTTGAAACTGGCTGTTATGGCGTGGTATAATGATAACAGATAGGCTGTTTTGCACAGCTGAATCTGCGTGATCGGGTGGGATATACCGGTCACCGCACCAAAAAATTATTTTTTGGAGGGAATTCCTATGTACATGGATAAGCAGGTCAAGCGCGGATACAACGAGTACATCCGTCTTGACGAAGGCATCGGCAAGGATGCCATGATGGACGTTGCTCTCCTCGTGATGGAAGACGGCGACACCTGGAGCTGTGAGGAGCCTGAGAAGGAAGTTGCAGCACTGGTATTCGACGGCAAGTGCACCATCAAGTGGGAGAATGAGTCCTACGACGTAGACCGTCCGAATCCGTTCGACTACAACCCGTCCTGCCTGCACGTTTGCAAGGGCGTAAAGTTCGAGATCATCGCACACGGTCCGTGCAACATCTACATTCAGAAGACTTTGAACGAAAAGACCTTCCCGAGCAAGATGTACAAGCCGGAAGACACCGATACCTGGGCACGCGGCAACAAGGGCGAGCTGATGGGCTGCATCAAGCGTGATGTACGCACCTGCTTCGATCTGGACAACGCGCCGTACTCCAACATGGTACTGGGCGAGGTTGTCAACCTGCCGGGCAAGTGGTCCTCTTACCCGCCGCATCATCATCCGCAGCCGGAGTGCTACTTCTACCGCTTCGACAAGCCGATGGGCTTCGGCGCAGGCTGGGGCAACGGCGAGATCTACGAGACCCATCACAACGGCCTCGCTATCATCACCGACAAGATGCACTCTCAGGTAACCGCACCGGGCTACTCCTGCTGCTACGCATGGGGCATCCGTCATCTGCCGGGCGACCCGTGGGACAAGACCCGCATCGACGACGAGGAGCACCTGTGGCTGCTTGAGGACGATGCCAACGATCATATCTGGCACTGCCCCTCTGGTAACTAACGTTCCCAGAGTATAGGGGGGATTCCATCCCCCCTATATACGCCAAAAGTTCCGTAGAAACTTTTGGCGATACCCCTCTCACCTTTGCACAGCAAAGGTGGCTGCGCCGCTCCGGCGCAGGCAGTGGTATCAAAGTCCGGCGGAGCTGGACTTTGATGGGGAATTGAATCTGCCGCGTGCGCGCGGCAGGCACGAGACCTGTCTCGTGCGTTTGGGAACCTATGGTTCCCTTGCCCCTCCTTTTGGAGAGAGGGAGGGTGCTAAGTCAAGGCTTGTTGGAGACTGGCTTTGATTCATTTATATTTGTATTCTATTTAGGAGGATTTCCAACATGATTCATATGGAAACCGTTCGTCTGACTGCGTCTCAGGCACTCGTTCGCTTCCTCGAGAACCAGTATATCAGCTACATTGATATGGATGGCAACGAGCAGGAGCACAAGTTCGTTAAGGGCATCTTCATGCTGCCGGGCCACGGCAACGTAGTTGGCTTCGCTAACGGCGTTGAGCAGGAGCTCAAGGACATGATCGTATATCAGGGCAAGAACGAGCAGGGCATGGCTCTGGCTGCAGTTGGCTACGCTAAGCAGATGCGCCGCAAGTCCATCTTCGCATGCACCTCTTCCGTAGGTCCTGGCGCGTGCAACATGGTTACCGCTGCTGCAACCGCAACCGCTAACAACATTCCGGTTCTGATCCTGCCGGGCGACATCTACGCTTCCCGTCAGCCGGACCCGGTTCTCCAGCAGATGGAGCAGCCGCAGAACCTGTCCATCTCCGCTCATGATGCTTTCCAGGCTGTTACCAAGTACTGGGGCCGCATCAACCGTCCGGAGCAGGTTATGACCGACATGATCTCCGCTATGCGTGTTCTGACCGATACCGCTAACACCGGTGCTGTTGCAATTTCTCTGCCGCAGGACGTTCAGGCTGAAGCATACGATTACCCGGTTGACTTCTTCAAGAAGCGCGTATGGCGCGTTGACCGCCGTCCGGTTACCAAGTACGCGCTGGACAAGGCTGTTGAGGTCATCAAGAACGCAAAGAAGCCGCTCCTGATCTGCGGCGGCGGCGTTCGTTACGCTGAGGCACACAAGGTATTCAAGAAGTTCGCTGAGGACTTCGGCATCGCATTCGGCGAGACCCAGGCCGGCAAGTCCGCTGTTGTTTGGGATCACGAGCTGAACCTCGGCGGTCTGGGCACCACCGGTGGCATCGCTGCCAACAAGCTGGCGCACGAGGCTGACGTTGTAATCGGCGTTGGCACCCGTTACACCGACTTCACCACCGCTTCCAAGTGGCTGTACCGCACCGACGCTAAGTTCGTCAACATCAACCCGTCTGAGTTCCAGGCTTACAAGATGGACGCTACTCCGGTCGTTGCTGACGCAAACGAGGCTCTGACTGCTATCGGCGAGGAGCTGGCTAAGATCGGCTACCACACCGACAAGGCTTACGCTGAGGAGGTTGCTGCTCTGCGTAAGGAGTGGTGGACCGAGGTTGAGCGTCTGGACGCTGTTGAGTACACCGACAAGGAGCACTTCACCCCGGAGATTAACGACGCTAACCGCGAGTGCGTTGAGAAGTACATCGAGGACACCGGCTGCAAGCTGTGCCAGACCACCGTTCTGGGCACCATCAACCATCTCATCGATGACAACGCTATCGTATGTGCAGCAGCAGGCTCTCTGCCGGGCGATATGCAGGGTCTGTGGCGTGCACGCAAGGAGAACACCTACCACATGGAGTACGGTTACTCCTGCATGGGTTACGAGGTTGCTTCTGCTCTGGGCGCTAAGATCGCTTGCCCGGATCAGGAAGTTTACGCTATGTGCGGCGACGGTTCGTTCGATATGCTGCACTCCGAGCTGATCACTTCGGTTCAGACGGGTCATAAGATCAACGTAATGCTGTTCGATAACGCTTCCTTCGGCTGCATCAACAACCTCGAGGTAGGTCAGGGCAATGCGTCCATCTGCACCGAGAAGAATATGCTCGAGCCGGGCGTTACCAACGGTATCCACAAGGGCAAGGTAATCCAGGTGGATTACGCTGCAATCGGCGCTGCTTACGGCTGCAAGACCTACACCGTTAAGACTCTTGACGAGCTGAAGGCTGCAATCGAGGATGCTAAGAAGCAGACCGTTTCCACCCTGATCGACATGAAGGTTCTGCCGAAGACCATGTCCGCAGGTTACGAGAACTGGTGGCGTGTAGGCGTAGCTGAAGTTTCCACCAAGCCGGAAGTTCAGGCTGCACGCAAGGCAATCGAGGATCACCTGTTCGAGGCTCGCCACTATTAATCCCGCGCGATAAACTCGCTTTAGGTTTACGAAAGCTCCCAACCGTGAGGTTGGGAGCTTTTTTGTCGCTTGAGGACTGAATAATGGAGAATTAGTGTGGTGGTTTCATTTTTAAGGAGCGAATTAAATAGTTTCCGTAGAGCGGGCTGCATAAAAAACACCTCCCATCGATACAGACGGGAGGTGTTCGTTTTTTACAGCATCTGCAGCAGCTCGATCTGCTCACCGGACGGGCCGGTGAAGAACCAGTTCTGCAAACCGCCGAAGGTATTCGGCAGCACCTTCTTCTCGGGTGCGGTGAAGCTGATAACGCCTGCCGCCTTGAGGTCAGCCGCGGTCTTGTCGAGGTCGTCAACGTAAACGGCAAAGTGCGGGATGCTGCCCTCGCCGGACGGCACGAGCGTGCCTGCGGGCGGCTCGATCAGCTCGAGCAGGAAGCCGCCGAATTCAACGAGCGCCAGCTTCTTCAGGCCTTCCGGCGTCTCTACGCCGTCGCGCTTGAATACACTGCCGCCGATCATCTCGTAAAATGCAATGCTCTGGTCCATATCTACGGTGTAGATCGCAATATGGCCGATACCCTTATAGTGTTCCTTCATGGTGATTCCTCCTTGTACGGGCATTCTCGCCTTAGTATTAGCATAGCACGTTTTTGCGGATTTGCATAGGGGACAGGCATAAAAAAACGACCGTCTTTCGACGGTCGTTTTGAGTTGCATTACTGAACAGAATCGGAAACAGAAGCAGTGGTCTGATTCTCGAGGTAGTTCTGGTAGGTGGTCTTCTCGCTCTTGCCGAAGCCAAGGGGAGAGAAGATTACATAAGCCAGAACCATGATCAGCAGGGTAACGGTAGCCCAGATCTTGCCGTTCTTCCACGGGGTCAGATCTACAGCGCCTACGTCCTTCAGCTCGAAATCGGTTGCACGCGGATGCTTCTTAACGATTACCCACATCAGCAGCATGTCGAATACGAACAGGATCGCGGTGAAGTACAGGTAGTGGATGTTGTTCAGTGCCGGGATTACGTTGCGCAGACCGAACTGGAGAATGAAGTACAGTACAACGTGAACCGGGATGACGATCTTAGCAGCGATAGCCGGAACCTTCTTCCAGAAGAAGCCGCACAGCAGGCAAACAAAGATCGGGGTGTTGAACGCAGCGAAAGCAGAGTTTACGAAGCTCGTGATGCCGCCCATGTACAGCATGAACGGGGACATGATGGTGGAAACAACTGCTACTACAGTACCGAAGTTCTGGCCGATCTTAACCATGCGGGCATCGGATGCGGTCGGGTTGAACAGCGGACGGTGAATATCGAGTGCGTAGATGGTGGATGCGGAGTTCAGTACCGAGTTGAAGGAGGACAGGATCGCGCCGAACATTACAGCAGCGAAGAAGCCAAGGATCGGCTTCGGCATAACCTCTGCTACCAGCATCGGGTAAGCGGAGTCGCCGGAACCCCAGTCCATGCCCGGGTAAGCCAGTGCGCAGATAACGCCCGGAACAACGATGATCAGCGGAGTCATGATCTTGAGGAAGCCTGCAAATACGGCGCCCTTCTGTGCTTCCTTCAGGTTCTTAGCACCGAAGGTACGCTGGATGATGGACTGGTTGGTTGCCCAGTAGTACATGTTGTTGACCAGCAGACCGGTGAACAGCAGCGGCCACGGGAGCCACGGCTCCGGGGTGTTAACCTCGTTGATGGCGTTCAGGTAGGACGGATTGGTGTGCAGGAACTTGTCGAAGCCGTCCACGAAGGAGCCGTCACCGCCGAGCTGGCCGGACAGGAACATGAAGCCGAATACCGGAACCAGCAGGCCGCCGACGATCAGGCCGAGGCCGTTGATGGAGTCGGACAGTGCGATTGCCTTCAGGCCGCCGAAGATGGCGTAGATAGAACCGATGATTGCGGTTGCAACACAGACGATTGCGATTGCTGCGAAACGGGAAATACCGAACATCTTGTCAATGCCGAAGATGTTTACGAATACCTGTGCGCCTGCGTACAGGATGTTCGGCAGCATGATTACAACGTAGCTGAGCAGTACGATGATGGAAACCAGACGGCGGGTGCCTTCGTCGTAGCGCTGCTCAAAGAACTGCGGAACGGTGGTCAGACCGGTCTTCAGGTACTTCGGCATCAGCACGAATGCGAGGATTACCAGAGCGATTGCAGAGGTTACCTCCCAGCCCATGGTGGACATGCCGACGCGAACTGCCTGACCGTTGTTGCCAACGAGCTGTTCTGCGGAAAGGTTGGTCATCAGCAGAGAACCGGCGATGACCGGGCCGGTCAGGCTGCGGCCGCCGAGATAATAGCCGTCCTGCGTGTCGAGGTTGTCACCGCGGGTTTTCCACCACGAGATGAGTGCGACGAGTGCCGTGAACGCCACGAAGGTGATCGCGGTAAACGCCATGGAGTTTACGAAGTTCATCTTTTTCTCCCCTTGTAAGAATTTGGTGCTCCGATGAAGATCCCTCAAAATTCACCGAAACGATTCGAATATTCGGCACCGGTCTGCGCTTGCGTGCGCGTGCCCGCAAGATCCCAAAAAACAAGATCATCAATCGAGGGATTGAAGATCTGTCAAATGAGCAAACCGCGTTGCCGTTTGTCCGAGAGTTATTTTAACACTATATAGAGGCTATAGCAAAGCATTTTTTTTACTTTTTTCGCACTTTGGATACTTGCACATAAACAAGAAGGTGTATTTGTGCATTTCGACGTTAACTGAAAGCAAATTTACAAAGAGAACGTTAAAAAATTATCAGGAACAACAAAAAAATCCGTAAAACTGTATCTTTTTTACAAGGAAAAATCCCCGCATAAAGCGGGGATTCTGCACGAAATTACGGTGTATACCATTCATCACTGCGATTTTTTGCGTCAAAAATCTGCGCATATTCCGCATGGTGATAATCGTTCAGCAGGTCGTTTTCCGGCTGTTCGCCCTGCGGATACCAGGTGCCGTCCGGCAGGCGATAACCGTTGACGTTCATCACCGGAATCTGCTGCTGCAGGGCAAGGCGCATCTGGTCAAAGCCCGAGGTCGAGCAGCCGAGCGCGTTCAGCGCATAGGCGGACAGATAGTTCGCGCTGATCTGCATGTTTGTCTGCTCCTTGATGTCGTAGTTCGCCCAGATGAAGAACGGCGTTACCATCTTTTTCTGGCGCAGCTCGGCATCCGAGAGCTCGCCGCGCCGGCTCTCGAGCAGGGTGTTGTAAAAGTCCTCCGGCAGATTGGGCTGGTGGTCGCCAAAGAACACGATCGCCGTCGGCTCATCCACCTTGGAGAAGTAGCTGATCAGCTCCTGCACGGCGTCGTCGCTGTACCGCACGAGCGAGAGGTACTGGTCAACCGTCGGGTACTTGTCCTGCTCCTCGCCGGTGAGGTAGATGCGCTTGTCGAAGTAACCGTCGCCGTCCCAGTCGTAGCCGCCGTGGTTCTGCATCGTCACGTTGAACACGAACAGCGGCGTGTTTTCCCTCTTGTTCTCGTACAGCTCGAAAATCTTCTTGTAGCTTGCGCTGTCGCTGATATAATCGCGCACACGACCGGCGTCAGCGGCAAAATCGTCCTGATAATACTGCGATTCAAAGCCGAAGAAGCGGTAGACGTTCGTGCGGTTCCACGAGGTAGACAGATAGGGGTGAATTGCCGCCGTCTGGTAGCCGAGCGAATCCAAACCCGAGGTCAGATTGGGCATTTCACTCTTGATGAACACCTGATACGCCGAGCAGTTGTACGGCAGGAACGCCATCGAATCGCCGGTGAGGAACTCCAGCTCAGTGTTGGCGGTGCCGCCGCCGAAGGTCGAAACGGTCAGCTGACCGCTGATGGTGTTCTCCTGACCCTGCATCAGCTTGTGCACATACGGCATGGGGTCCTCGTTGGTCTCGATGTCGCCGACCGAGCCGAGATCCGAGAAGGATTCGTTCATGATTACGATCAGATTGGGCGTTTTCGTGCCCTGTTTGCCGGAAAATTCGCTCTGTGCGTCAGAAAGCGCGTCCGCGCTGTAGCCCTCCGGCTGCTTGACAAACGAGCTGGTCGCGCAGCGCAGGAAGTAGAAAATCTCGCTGTACTGGCGGCTGGACTGCCAGAACGCCAGTCCGGTGCCGACCGTCTGGATGCCGGTGTAGGCGATGAACGCCAGCACGAGCACGCACGGCAGCGAAAACAGCCTGCGGAAGTACCAGCGCTTGTGCACCTTGAAGCTGCGCTGCATCAGGCATACGCTCACGCAGAACAGCACAGCCGCCGCCGTGGCGCGCAGCACGGAAAGCTCCATCGGTGCGGAGTAGCCCTTGGAAACGTTGGCTGCCGTGCCGATGGCGGCAATGTCGCTCAGCATGACAGGCGTGCCGCGGAACAGCATAACGTAGTGGTCGATCATGCCGTGGATCATCGAAATTGCCATGCCGAGGCATACGCCGACACGCACGTTGCCGCAGATCAGATACGCAACAGCGTAAACCGCCACATAGCAGATCCAGCCCTGAAAAAACGACTGCTTGAGCGTGATGACACAGCCCTTGACCATGTATTCCACCAGGATCAGGCTGACAGCCGCCGCAGACAGGAACAGCAGCACGTCATGCACCAGCAGAACCGCCGCGTACAGCCGCGTGTGATTTTCCGCAAACGGGTGGTTGCGGCGCCACGGACGCAGCACCAGCGGTACAAATGCGCCTGCGGTCAGCCAGTGCGAGATGGTCGGCTGATACATCAGCGAGCCCCTGCTCAGCAGGGGATGGAACAGCAGGAAAAACGCAACGAGCAGCAGTACATTTGCACCGATTCGGTACGGATTTCGTCCGGTTTCGTTTTGAACCTTGCGTTCAATACTCAAAAAAGTTGCTCCTTTCGCAGAAACGGAAAAGCCGCTGTGGTGTTTCCGCAGCGGCTTCTCAAGTCGTTAGAATTTATGCCTCAGGCGTTTCTTCTACGCGGGTAACTGCGATGGAGAGATCGTCCAACTGCTTGTCATCTACGATATCCGGGCAGTTCATCATCAGGTCGGACGCGTTCTGAACCTTCGGGAAGGCGATCACGTCGCGGATGGAATCCAGACCGGCGAGCAGCATGCACAGACGATCCAGACCGTAAGCCAGACCACCGTGCGGAGGTGCGCCGTAGGAGAACGCAGTGATCAGGTGACCGAACTGCTCCTTGGCCTTCTCCTCGGTGAAGCCGAGGGCCTCGAACATCTTGGTCTGCAGCTCAGGATCGTGGATACGAATGGAGCCGCCGCCCAGCTCACAGCCGTTCAGGATGATGTCGTAAGCCTTGGCACGAACCTTGGCCGGATCGGTGTCCAGCAGCGGGATATCCTCGTCCATCGGTGCGGTGAACGGATGGTGCATGGCTACGAGGCGGTCCTCCTCCTCGCTGTACTCGAACTGCGGGAACTCGGTGACCCACAGCAGCTTGAAGTCGTCCTTCTTGGCCAGACCCAGACGCTTTGCCAGCTCGCAGCGCAGCGCGCCCAGAGCAACAGCGGCGGTCTGCCAGTTTGCATCGGCAACAACGAACAGCAGGTCGTTCTCCTTGGCGCCTGCGCGCTCCTTGATGGCTGCAATCTCGTCCTCGGACAGGAACTTGGCAAACGAAGAAGTCATGCTGCCGTCTGCAGCGAGCTTCATCCATGCCAGACCCTTTGCGCGGTAGGTCTTGACGAACTCGCCGAGCTTGTCGATCTCCTTGCGCGGGAACTTGTCCGCATAGCCGTTTACGTTGATAAGACGGACCGTGCCGCCGTTCGCTACGGTGTCCTTGAACACCTTGAACGAGCAGTCCTTGGCGATGTCGGAAATATCCTTAATCTCAAAGCCGAAGCGAACGTCCGGCTTGTCCGAGCCGTACTTGTCCATGGCGTCCTGCCAGGTCATGCGCGGCAGCGGCAGCTGAATGTCAACATCGAGCACTTCCTTGAATACGCGCTGGAGGAAGCCCTCGTTGACGGCGATAACGTCATCCTGCTCCACGAACGACATCTCGAGGTCGATCTGGGTAAATTCCGGCTGACGGTCAGCACGCAGATCCTCATCGCGGAAGCAGCGGGTAATCTGAATGTAACGGTCCATGCCGGACAGCATGAGCAGCTGCTTGTACTGCTGCGGGGACTGCGGCAGGGCGTAGAACTTGCCCGGATGTACACGGGACGGCACGAGGTAGTCGCGCGCGCCCTCCGGGGTGGACTTGGTCAGCATCGGGGTCTCGATCTCGAGGAAGCCGTGCTCGTCGAAGTAGTTGCGGGCAACCTGCGTTACGCGGTGGCGCAGCATCAGGTTCTTCTGCATGGACGGACGGCGCAGGTCAAGGTAGCGGTACTTCAGACGGATCTGGTCACCGACCTCCTTGGTGTCGTCAATCTCAAACGGGGTGGTCTCCGCCTTGGACAGAATGCGGATGTCCTCGGCAATAATTTCGACCTCGCCGGTCGGCATCTTCTTGTTGATGGCTGCCTCATCGCGGGCCACCAGCTTGCCCTTTACCGCTACAACGAACTCGGTGCGGCAGGTGAAGGCAATGTCGAACAGGTCGGCGTTTACCGACTTGTCAAAGGTGCACTGCACGATGCCTGCGCGGTCGCGCAGCAGCAGGAACAGTACGCCGCCGTTGTCACGCACGCGGTCAACCCAGCCGTTTACGGTAACGGTCTGACCGGCGTGCTCCAGGCGAAGATCGCCGCACATATGCGTGCGCTTCATGCCTGCAATAGATGTGTTATTCATGTTTATCAATCCTTATTACTAAGATTTCGGCTGTCGCGAAACTACAGTTTCGCCGACAAGCAGGAACGGACCGTGGGCCGTTCCAAAGTCGTCCGAAAGTTCCTGTGCAGAAACTTTCTCCCTCTTAGGGTATAAAAACCGTGATACATGCTCCCGGTTTTTATGAATTTGCAGAGCAAATTCTATTTAATACGCGCTGTCGCGCGGATTAGCTGAGATATGGATAATTTAAGTTACTCATTGTCTGTATTCTTCATCGCCGGACGAACGTGCTCATAATAGCCGAGAAAGGCCATAACCGCAAACAGAATGATGCCGGCGAAGGCGATAAGGAACATAATGGAAGCGTTATCGGCAATCGACGCGGAAAGCGCCAGAATAGCCGCAATGACACCGAGCATGCCGGTTATCATGAGAATACCGCCGTAAACAAGCTGTTTCATAAACAATCCCTCCATATTCAGTTGAAAAATCCTATCCTTCTATTAACAGTCAGCAATCAATAATTACTAACTACTAATTCCTAATTACTAATTAGAATGAATTATTTGTCGCAGATTACTTTGCCTGCGTTTTTCTTCGCCAGACCGTCATGGATGAGCTTTGCTGCCTCGTCAAGCGAAACCTTGACCTGCTCGCCGCTCTCCATATCCTTGACAGCGACCACGCCCGCGTTAATTTCATCCTCGCCGAGGAAGATAACGAACGGAATGCCCAACTTGTCGGCATAGCCGATCTTGTGCTTGAACTTCTTCTGCTCGCTGTACAGCTGGGTGCGGATGCCCGACTCACGCAGAGCGGTAGCGGTCTTGATGGCGGCGCCCATGTCGTCAGTCATCGGCAGAATGAGCACGTCCGCCGGTGCCTTGTTCATCTGGTCGTTCAGGTAGCCCTGTTCACCGAGAACGTAGAACAGACGGGTCAGACCGATGGAGATGCCAACGCCCGGCAGCTGCTTGTCGGTGTAATACTCCGCGAGGTTGTCGTAACGGCCGCCCGAGCAGATGGAACCGATTTCCGGATGGTCGAGCATAGCGGTCTCATAAACGGTGCCGGTGTAGTAGTCCAGACCGCGGGCAATCGTCAGGTCGATTTCGAAGTGGTCAGCCGGAACGCCAAACGCCTGCATATAGGTTGCAACCGTTTTCAGCTCCTCTGCGCCGAGGTCGAATACCTCGTTCTTGCCCTTGTAGCCCTCCAGCGCCGCGAGGATACCCTCGGTGCCGCCCGGTGTCTCGATGAACTTCAGCAGTTCGTCAGCCGTAGCAGCTTCCACGCCGAAATCTTCGACCAGAATGGTCTTTACCTTCTCCGCGCCGATCTTCTCCAGCTTGTCGATGGTGCGCATCACGTCGCCGGCCTTCTCGGTCAGACCGAGGATAGCGAAGAAGCCGTTAAGCACCTTGCGGTTGTTGATGCGGATCTTGAAGCGCTCGAGACCGAGCGAGGTGAACGTCTTGTAGATGATGCTCGGCACCTCGGCCTCGTTGATGATGTCCAGCTTGCCGTCACCGATGACGTCGATGTCCGCCTGATAGAACTCGCGGAAACGACCGCGCTGTGCGCGCTCACCACGATAAACCTTGCCGATCTGGAAACGGCGGAACGGGAAGGTCAGCTCGCCGTAGTGCTGGGCAACATACTTTGCCAGCGGTACGGTCAGATCGAATCGCAGGGACAGATCGCTGTCGCCCTTGGTGAAGCGGTAGATCTGCTTTTCAGTCTCGCCGCCGCCCTTGGCAAGCAGTACCTCGGAGGACTCGATCAGCGGGGTATCCAGCGGATAGAAGCCGTACAGCGCATAGGTTTCGCGCAGTACCTGCATGATGCGCTCCATCTGCACCTGCGGTGCCGGAAGCAGCTCCATAAAGCCGGATAAGGTTCTGGGTTTTACTTTTTCCATAACTATTTTGATTCTCCTCAAGACAGACGTATGCACCGAATTGGCGTACCCGATCCGGTGCAACGAATGCTATGTTTATTTTTTGTTCTTCGGGTTGACAATATTACGCCAATCCAGATCACCGCGATCCAGACCGAGGATGAGCATCTCGGCGGTTGCCGAGTTGGTTGCAATCGGGATATTGTGCATGTCACACAGGCGGGAAATCGCATGAACGTCCGGTTCGTACTGTGCGTTGGACATCGGATCACGGAAAAACAGCACGAGGTCGATCTCGTTGTAGGCTACGCGCGCGGAGATCTGCTCCTCGCCGCCCTGCATACCCGCAAGGCACTTGTCGATTTTCAGACCGGTAGCTTCTTCAACAAACTTGCCGGTGGTGCCGGTGGCACAGATGTTATGCTTTGCAAGAATACCGCAGTATGCCATGCAAAACTGTACCATCAGTTCTTTTTTGCGGTCATGTGCGATCAGTGCTATATTCATCAGGAATAACCCCTTTCCTGTATATTCATTTTGAGATTACTTACAATTTCAGTGGAATACGCTCGCCGTTGAGCCGCCGGGCGATATTCACAAAGGCGCGAGCCGCGCCCGTGTGCTTGACGGCATGAATGCTCCTGCCGCTGTTGCTGCACGAAATGAGGTCCACATCCTCGGGCACGAGACCGAGCAGGGGAAGCCCTGCTTCGTCCATCGCGTCGTCGATGTTGCCGGATTTGCCGTGGCTGATGAGCTGCGGACGCACGCGGTTAAGCACCATGCGGATGCGCTGTATGCAGTATTCCTCCTCCAGCTTGCGGGCGCAGCGTTCTGCGCCGCGGACACACACGCGGTCGGTCGAGGTGACGATGATCGCCTGCGTGGCAATGTGCGCCAGAAAGGAAAGCTCAGCCGGCAGTCCGGCGGGACCGTCGATCAGCAGGTAGTCGAACCCAGCCTCCTCGGCCTGCACAGCCAGCTGCTCCATGCCGCGCTCGCTGAGAGCGGGAAGCGCCACCGGTGCAGTGAGTAAGTACAGCGTTTTCATATCCGGATGACACGCCATGGCATCCGCGAGGGGAACCGCGCCGCCTGCCACATCGGCAAACGAGTAGACCACCCGGTCGGACATGCCGAGCACGATATCCAGATTGCGCAGACCGCAGTCGCCGTCAATCAGCAGCACTTTACTGCCAAGCTGCGCGAGAGCCGCGCCTACGCCCGCTGTAAGGGAAGTTTTTCCTGTGCCGCCCTTACCGGACGCAACAAGAATCACCTTCAACATACCGCCTCCGAAAGAAAACCTTATTTAAGGCAATACTGCATAAATCTGCAGATTCGCCTACAAGTGTATTATAAACTAACAGCGGACGGTTTACAAGCGTTCATCGCGAATTTTTTGACGAAAACTTCAAATGGCACCGGGTTTGGAAAGAAAAAACCCGGCAAAATCACATTTGCCGGGCTTAGGCTGCCGCGAAACTGCAGTTTCGCTTACAATTGTTTTATCGAATCAGGGTGTTCTCCGCCTGACGGGAGGCTGCGCGGTCCGACTTGCCGACAGAGAAATACTCATCGAGCATATCACGCACGATCGGCGCAACGTAAGCGCCGTGGCCTGCGCCTTCACCGACCACGCAGATAACGATCTGCGGGTTGTCAAAGGGCGCAAACGCGATGAACAGACCGTTGTCGAACGACTCGCCGTTCTCGAACATCTCGGCCGTACCGGTCTTGCCGCCGACCTTGATGGGGTAGTCCGCGAAAACGCTGCCTGCGGTACCGCCCTCGTCGGTAACCTCGCTCATGCCCTGCATGACAAGCTCGCGCGTGGCATCCGAAATGTCGATCTTGCCGAGCACCTCGGATTCATCGGTTTTCATGAAGCTGCTGTAATCGTAGCTTTTGATGCTTTTGACGAGCGTCGGCTTGTACAGCGTGCCGCCGTTTACAATCGCGGAAACATAGTTTGCCAGCTGCAGCGGCGTAAAGCCGTTATCCGACTGACCGATCGCTGCGTTCAGATCATCGCCGCCCTGCCATTCGCGGATCGCCGGGTCGGCCTTGCGCTGCTGTTCACGATAGGCCGGGCCTGCTGCCTGACCGGTGGCTTCGCCGACCTCGATGCCGGTCGCCGTGCCGAGACCGAACTTCTTAGTCCACTGCTCGAGGTGCTCACCGGTCAGCTTCTGGCCGACCGTGTAGAAGAACGTGTTGCACGAGTATTTGAGCGCATCCGTGACGTTGAGCGTCATGGGCGTGTCGTGGTTGTTGCAGCGGAAGGTCTGTCCGCCGTACTCGTAGGTGCCGGTGCAGGTAACGTAGGTGTCACCGGAGATGATGCCTTCCTCCAGACCCGCGATGGCGGTCACCATCTTAAAGGTGGAGCCCGGCGGGTACACACCCGAGGTTGCACGGTTTACCTCCGGATGACGGCTGTCCGCCTGAATGGAGGCGTAGTTTTTGTTGTAGTTTGCCAGGTCGTAGGTCGGGTAGGACGCCATCGCGAGCACCTCGCCCGTGTTCGGGTCGAGCGCAACAGCCGCGCCGCCCTTGCCGTAGGCAGACAGATTGCTTTCCAGCGATTTCTCGGCGACTTCCTGCAGGTCAAGGTCAATCGTGGTGATAACATTGTCGCCCGGCTTGGGAGCCGTAGCGGTGGTCTGCTCGGCAATAGCCGAACCGCCAAGGTCGGTCTCCACCGTGCGGGAGCCTGCCGTGCCGTGCAGGTAAGACTCGAGCGCGCTCTCCAGACCGGACTTGCCGATGAGATCGCTCATCTGGTAGCCTGCCTTGTCCTTGTAAGGGCCGCCGTTTTTGTCGGAACTCCACTCGTCGGAGGTCAGGGAGCCGATCGTGCCGAGCAGGTGCGCGGCGGTGGCGGTGTCGTACTGGCGGACGGCTTCGCTCTGGATTTCAATGCCCTGAAAATCCGCGCTGTGCTCCTTGATATAGGCGATCAGGTCCATCGGCACATTGTCCGCGAGCGTGTAGGTCGCCTGATTGCTGAAGCCGACCGTGCGCATGCTGTAATAGATGCCGACCATCGTGCGGGCGTCCGCAAGCGAGAGATCGGTCGGCATGCCGAGGTTTTTCTCCATATAGGCGCGCATGGCATTGATAAACTCGGTCGGGGAGACCAGCTTGGTCGCATCCACCTGCGCTGCCTGATCAATGATGCTGCCGTTTTCGTCGGTCTTGGGGTCGGTCTCGCTCGCCTGCTTGGCAGCGTCTACGGCCGCCGTAACCGCATCCAGACCGAGCGACTTGGCGCTGTCCTTCATATAACCCGACAATTCGGTCAGCGATGCGCTGTTGTAGGTGAACGGCGCGGACTGCGTGATCGGCAGCCGGTCGTTGATGGACGGAATCGCCGCCGTGTCCGCAGAAACCGCCTGCGCGGTGTCGGTCGGGGTGTCCGAGGACGTATCCGTGCTGTCTGCGGCATCCGCAGAGGTGTCACTCGAGGTATCGGTGGCAGCAGCCGCCTTTGCGGCATTCTGCTTGGCGGTCGCGTCCACGGCTGCGGTCTGGATACGGTGCGTCAGATCGAGCAGGGTATCAAACCGCTTGTCGTTGCCGTCCCAGAAGGACGAGTAGATGAGCACGAGCGAAAAGCCGGTGTTGTTGGTAACGAGCGGTCTGCCGTAGCGGTCGAGAATCTCACCGCGGGCTGCGGAAACCGTAGACGTGGTGGTGAGAAACTCCGCCGAGCGGCGGACATACTTTTCGCCGCTCAAAATCTGCAGCTGGAATAACTGCGAGAGCGCCACGCCGCTGCACAGCAGCAGCAGTCCGCACAGCGCGAGCAGACGGCGAAGCAGTTGAGGTTTATTTAACATGGGGAAGTGCTCCTTTCCGCAAAGGGTCAGCGGCTGCGCTTACGGGATTTGCCGCTGAGCCTGCGCAGCGGCAGGTAAACGACAAAGCAGAACAGGCAGGTCAGCACCGTACCGACGGCAAGCTGCCGCAGGACGATCAGGAAGGACGCGCCAGCATGCATCAGCGAGAAGAGATACCGCAGCAGACCGAGCAGCACACACTCAAACGTCGTGAGGATGAGCATGGAAATGTAATTGCGGGTGAGCAGTCTCTGGCAGAGCTTTCCGGCGGCATAGCCGAACAGCAGGAAAAACAGGGGATAGAGACCGTCCACGCCGGTGAAGCTGAGGTCATAGCAGATGCCGACCGTTACGCCGGTAACAGCCGCCTCCGCCGGACCGCCGAGCAGCGCGGCTGCCGTGACGAGTGCGGGCAGCAGATCGACCGCAGAGCCGAAAATGCGCATGCCGCCGAACGTGCCGGTCTGCAGCGCGAAGATAATCACCGAAAACAGCACATACACGATCAGCTTCGGGATGGAAATATGTTCTCTCTGCATGGCTTACTCCGCTGTGTCCGTGTATTCGGTGATGATGGAAACCGAGGAAACGCTGTCCACGCTGACAAACGGCTTGATGACCGCGTAGTACGACAGGCCGCTTTCCTCCGGCTGCACGCTTTCCACCGTGCCGATGAGGATGCCCTTGGGGAATACACCGCCGCGTCCCGAGGTCTCGACCGTATCGCCGACGACCACCTTGGAGTCCTCGCGCAGATAGGACAGGCGAAGCGCACCGCGTGTCATCAGGTTATAGTCGCCCTCCGCAATGGCGGTCTCGCGCGTGCGGGTGACAAGCGCGCCGCACTGCATTTTCGGGTCGGTGATGGAAGTCACCTCGCATGTGTTGTCGGTCACCTCGCTGACAAAGCCGAGCATGCCGTCTACGGTCGTTACAAGATCGTCCTTGTTGACGCCGCTCGAGCTGCCCTTGTCCAGCGTCAGCGTATCCGCCCAGTCGCCCGGACTGCGGGCGATGACCTCGGCGCTGACTGTGGTGGTGGTGCGGGTGTTCTCCGGCTGCCCAAGCTGAGAGCGCAGCTGGTTGTTTTCCTCGAGCGCGATCTGTGCGTCACGCACAAGCTGTGCATTGTCGCTGATCTGCTGCTTGAGCTGCTCATTCTCGGCCTTGAGTGCATCAAACTCGGTGAAATAATCCAGTCCCTTGCTGAAAAAGTGTCCGACACCGGTGCCGAACCGCTGAAACGGCCGGACAACCGCACCGGCGGCTCTCGTGATCGGCGAGGAATTGCCGCTGATGCCGCTGTACACTGCGGAGAGAATGCACAGCAGAATGACGACTGCCGCACCGATCAGGAGCGGAGAGCCGACTTTATGACGTCGTCGCAAAACGAATCTTCCTTTCATAATGTTGCACTGAAATGTGGAATTTCAGCAGGTAAATGCGGCTTATACCGCATGAATATCGCGCAGAATGGTATAAAGCGGAGCCACAGGCAGACCCATGACGCTGTAATAGTCGCCCTCGATGCCCTTGATGAGCAGTGCGCCGTGGCCCTGAATGCCGTAGGCGCCGGCCTTGTCGAGCGGCTCTCCGGTGGCGAGGTAGGCGGCAAGCTCGTCCTCCGCAAAATCGCGGAAGGTGACGCGCGTGCAGGTGTGCAGCGTGTGCGCCCCGCCGTCCGGCGTGAGCACGGCAAGTCCGGTCAGCACCTCGTGAGTGCGCCCGCGCAGACGGCGGAGCATGGAAGCGGCCTCGTCCGCGTCCTTCGGCTTGCCGAGGCGCAGTCCGTCGATCGTGACCATGGTATCCGAGCCGATGCACACGGCGTTCGGGTGCTGCGCCTGCACAGCCTCGGCCTTGAGGCGGGAAAGCCGGGTGACCTCCTCGCCGAGCGGTGCATCCCGCAGGGTTTCGTCCGCATCGGCAGGGCAGACCGTAAAGTGTTCGGTGATAAGGCTCAGAAGCTCCCTGCGCCGCGGCGAAGCGGACGCTAAAACGATCTCCATTATTCGACTCCTCTTTTATATAATCCGTTGGTAAATTCGCCGTCCAGCGGTGCGCCGGACAGGAACGCGCGGGCAATCCGTGCACATTCCTCGGGCGATTCGATGGTGAACTGCAGACGCGCGGTCTGTATGCCCAGGCGGGCGAAATCCTCGCGCAGACACAGCGGACGGCTGTTCAGCAGCGTGTTGCGGCAGCCGAATTCGTTCAGCAGCGGGAAACGCTCCTTGCGGCGGTCGGTGAGGTACGTCACGCCGTTCTGGCACGAGCACTTGCCGCCGTGCTGACGGCGAATGGCGCAGTTTTCAAAGATCATCAGCGGCAGACGGCCGTAGACGATCAGGTCGGTCTCGAGCGGGCCGCGCATATCTCGAATCTGCGCCAGACGAGCCTCGAACGAAAGCGTCTGGCGGGAAACGCCCATTTCAGCCAGCGCACTCAGCGTTTTGCTGTTGTAGGCGTTCAGACCGAAATCGCCGTGCACGGTAAAGCCAAGCCGCTTGGCAAGCGGGATGTGGCCGATGTTTCCTGCGAGAACCGTGTCGGTTCCTCGGCTCATGGCTTCGCCGAGCAGCATCTCGATCTGCGGCTGCTCGTTGTCCGAGAACACGCGCGGCAGGATGGCGGGCAGTCCGGTCTGCGCTGCAACTTCAAGCGGGACGTAAACGGTCTCCAGACCAAGCTCGCGCAGCGCATCTGCCTGCGCCTTGGTGCGCACGGCTGCGGTGTAGCCGCGGAAGCCCTCGCGGGCAGCGGCCTCGTCGTCGCGCGGCAGCACGCTGCCGTGCAGCCAGTCGCGGGAGGGCGCAACGCCGCGTTTTGCCAGCAGAAGGTCGAGTGCGTCGCGGCGCATGCCGTTCATCACGGACGCCGGGATCATCAGGCCGTCCTGCACCTCGATACGCATATTCTCAATATAAAACGGCGTGCCGCCGGTCTTTCTGAGCGATTTTTCGATCATCTCCGGTGTGGTCGGGCGGTTCTGCGCCTGCTCCACCGGCATGACGACCGAAACGCCGTCCGCGCTGAGCACCGCGCCGGTGTCCTTGCGGGCGGTAAAGCAGAGGGAAACCGGCACGAGCGGCGCCTCCTTGCCCTCGGCAAAGCGATGCGCGGCCTCGTCATAGAGTTTCTTTACCTCGTTCATCGGCACATCGGTCTTGGTGCCGAACATGCTGTTGCCCAGTTTGCCGGTGTAGTAGCCGTCGGTGAAGCCGTCGCGCGAGAACACGCGGCGCAGAATGTCGCGCTCCTCGGCGGTCGGTCTGCGGTGCTCACGGAGCAGATCGGAGTAGACCTTGGTTACAATAGCGGCGTACTCCGGACGCTTCATGCGGCCCTCGATCTTGAGCGAGGACACACCCCAGTCGGAAAGCTCGGCAACATGTCCGGCGAGCATAAGATCCTTGAGCGACAGCGGATAGCCGACGCTGTACGGCAGGCGGCACGGCTGTGCACACAGACCGCGGTTGCCCGAGCGCTGACCGATCACGGCGGACAGATAGCACTGACCCGAGTAGCACATGCACAGCGCACCGTGCACGAACACCTCGGTCTCGACACCGGCCTGCTCGGTGATGAGTTTGATCTCCTCGCGGGAGCATTCCCGGCTGAGCACTACGCGCGAAAAGCCGATGTCGCGCGCCTGCTTTGCTGCATCGAGCGTGTGAATGGTCATCTGCGTGGAGGCGTGCAGCGCGAAATCCGGTGCGTGTGCGTGGATGAGCCGCGCCAGCCCCAGATCCTGAATGATGAGTGCGTCCGCGCCTGCTTCGTACAGGAACTTTGCGTCCTCGAGTGCATCCTCAAGCTCGCGGTCGCCGGCAAGAATGTTGAGCGTGATATTGGTTTTTACGTCGCGTGCGCGGCAGTAGGCGATGGCGTCCGCCATCTCGTCATGCGAAAAGCCCTGTGCGTTGCGGCGTGCGTTGAACATGCCGAAGCCCATATAGACCGCGCCTGCACCGGACTGCACAGCGGCGCGAATGCCCTCCGGCGAACCGGCGGGAGCAAGAAGTTCTACTTTATTCCTCATTTGCGGTTGTGATTCGGGTGCTTGCCGTTATTCTGCGCCTGCCGGTCGCGCAGTGCGGCAAGCTCGGCTTCGAGGGCACGGCATTTTGCCTCAGCGGCTTCGGCGGCAGACTTGGCCTTGATGTAATCATCCGCCAGCGTGACCGTTGCCAGTGCCAGCGCGCGTGTGGACGCAAACGACGGCGAGCCGCCGCAGTGCGCTACGGTCTGGCGTGCCAGCTCGGCTACCTCATGCATATAGTCCGCGCTCTCGTCGGAGACCAGGTTGTATTTTTGACCGGCAATATGAAGAACCATGCGGTTTGCCATAACGGGTCCCTTCCTTTCATTAAATATAGTGCAGGCAGAGCAGCCGAAAACAGGCGGCTCTGCTCGAATAGGCATAAGAAGATAAGATATAGTATAGCACAATATGACAGGTTTTGAAACAAAAATTCTGTGCAAACGATAAAAAACTCCGTATAGAATTTTCACAATGTGTATAAAGTGTAAAAGATTTGCGTTCGGCTTGTCTCGCGCGTTTTAGTGTGATAAAATGTGTATATTGGCGGAAGTCCGGGAAAAGGCTTCCACGTTATCTTTTGGAGGTCATTTTTATGCTGAACATGAACGAGGTCCGGCGTATTGTCGTCAAGGTCGGCTCCTCGACGCTGACTTATGACAACGGCAAGCCGAATATCCGCCGTATCGAGCGTCTGGTACGCACGATCAGCGACCTGCAGAACCGCGGCTTCGAGATGGTGCTCGTATCCTCGGGTGCGGTGGCGGTCGGCACGGCAAAGCTCGGCCTGGCGGAGCGACCGAAGGAGCTGTCGGTCAAGCAGGCGGCGGCGGCTGTCGGACAGTGCGAGCTGATGCACATTTACGACAAAATGTTTCTGGAATACGGCATCAACGTGGCGCAGATCCTGCTGACGCGCGAGAATATCGTCGATGACGACCAGCGCGCCAACATTCATAACACGTTTACCGCGCTGACCAAGATCGGCGTTGTGCCCATCATCAACGAAAACGACACGGTTGCAACTGCCGAGCTGAAGCACATCGAGAACTTTGGTGATAACGATACGCTGTCTGCAGTCGTGGCACGCATGTGCGATGCCGATCTGCTGGTTATCTTCTCGGATATCGACGGCCTGTACGACTCCAACCCGCGCACCAACCCGCAGGCCAAGCTGATTAACCACGTCGGCAAGATCGACGCAAAAATCCGCCGCATGGCGGGCGGCGCCGGTTCCGCGCACGGCACGGGCGGCATGGCGACCAAAATCACCGCCGCAGAGCTTTGCATGGACGCAGGCATTCCAATGATGGTCGCCAACGGCGATAAGCAGGGACTTTTGTACGATATTGTGGACGGTAAAGAGGTTGGAACCCTGTTCCAACGCGAACGCTAACGTATACCGTAGGGCGCGACGACTCGGCGCGCCGTTTCTAACGAATTGCAGATGGTTTACAGCGGCGTGCCGAGGTCGTCACGCCCTACAAGATAAATTGTGCAGATTATGAGGTGAATATAAATGAGAACGCTTATGCAGATTGCTGAGGATGCCCGCCGCTCCAAGTACGCGGTGGCGAAGCTCGGCACGAACGACAAAAACCGCGGCATTCTCGCCATTGCGGACACGCTGATGGCACATGCGGACGAGATCATCGCGGCAAACAGGATTGATATTGAAAACGGCAGAGCGGCAGGTCTGAACGACGGCCTGATCGACCGTCTGATGCTGGACGAAAAGCGCATTGCGGGCATTGCCGAAGGCTGCCGTCAGGTGGCGGCGCTGCCCGACCCGGTCGGTGAGGTACTTTGGATGCACAAGCGTCCGAACGGCCTGAACATCGGTCAGAAGCGCGTGCCGATGGGTGTGATCGGTATTATCTACGAGGCTCGCCCGAACGTTACCGTGGATGCGGCTGTGCTGTGCTTCAAGGCGGGTTCGGCGTGCATTCTGCGCGGCGGCAAGGAGGCGTTCCAGTCCTCCATGTGCCTGACCAGACTGATGCGCGAGGCACTGGCGGCCGAGGGTCTGCCGGAGAACGCCATCAATCTGGTGGAGGACACCAGCCGCGACACCGCAACCCAGATGATGAAGCTCAACGGCTATCTCGATGTGCTGATTCCGCGCGGCGGCGCAGGACTGATCCGCTCGGTTGTCATGAACGCGACCGTGCCCGTCATCGAGACCGGCACGGGCAACTGCCACGTTTACGTTGATGCGACCGCCGACCTCGAGATGGCGAAGAACATTCTGGTCAACGCCAAGTGTCAGCGCCCGAGCGTATGCAATGCGGCGGAAAGTCTGCTCGTCCACAAGGACGTTGCGGAGAAATTCCTGCCGATGGCGGCAGAGGGCCTTGCGCCCGACCATGTAGCCATCCACGGCTGTCCGCGCACGATGAGTATCCTCGGTGACAGCATTGCGCCCGCGACCGATGAGGATTACGGCAGAGAATACCTCGGCTACGAGATTTCGTGCAAGGTGGTCGATTCGCTCGACGAGGCCATTGACCACATCAACCGCTTTAACACCGGTCACTCGGAGTGCATCGTCACCCGCGATTATGATGCGTCGCAGCGATTCCTCGAGGAAGTGGACGCGGCGGCTGTCTATGTCAATGCGTCTACGCGCTTTACCGACGGCTTTGAGTTCGGCTTCGGCGCTGAAATCGGCATTTCTACCCAGAAGCTGCACGCACGCGGTCCGATGGGTCTGACCGCGCTCACCACCACCAAGTATATCATTTACGGAAACGGACAGGTGCGATAATGGATAAAACGATGGAGAAGGAATACAAGTGGCGTGCCGACGAGAAGCTGCTCGGTCAGGCGCTGCTATGGGCTTCCTCGCGGATTGGCAGCCAGAGCCGAACCATCAACATGGAATCCAGCTATTTTGACACGGCGGACGGACTGCTGAAGAAACATCAGGCGGCACTGCGTCTGCGCCGCGAGAACGACCGCAGCGTGTGCTGCATGAAGCTGCGCAACACGGATACGCCGGACGGCATGCGTGCCCACGAGGAGTACCAGTGCGAGGCGGTCTCTCTGCTTGACGGTCTGCGCCGTTTGCCCGAACTTGGTGCACCGAACGACCTGTGCGAGCGGGCGCTGGCAGCCGACCTGCAGGAAATCTGCACGGTTTCGTTCCGCCGGTGTGCGGTGCTGCTGCAGGAGGGCGATACCGTGTGCGAAATGGCGCTTGACGAAGGCGAACTGCGTCATAACGGTAAATCGGCGCCGCTGTGCGAGATCGAACTGGAGTATGTCGCAGGCAGCGAGGATACCTTCCACGCGCTTGCCGCAGAGCTGGCGCAGCAGCTTGACCTCGTGGTTGAGCCGACCAGCAAGCTGGCGAGAGCGATGGCGCTGTAAATTTCGCTTTACAAGACGGCTCCTATACAGTATAATGGGAACTGCAACAGGGGAATGAGGTTCTCCCTTGGGTAATACCCTAAACCGCTTTTTTAGACTTTTTTAGACTTAAAGCTGATGACTTCTGCGTACTATTTCTGCGCAGATGCCATCGGCTTTTCTGCGTTTTGGGGAGGAAAAAATTATGCTTACTTCACTCGCACTCGTATTTCTGCTCGGTCTGGCTGCGGCGGCGCTGTGCAGCCGGATCGGTCTGCCGCGCATCATCGGTATGCTGCTCTCGGGCATTCTGATAGGCCCGTATGTGCTGAACTGGCTGGACGATTCCATTTTGTCCATCTCGTCCGAGCTGCGGCAGATGGCGCTTATCATTATTTTAATTAAAGCGGGTCTGTCACTCGATTTGTCCGACCTCAAGCGGGTGGGACGTCCGGCGGTCATGATGGCGTGCGTGCCTGCAAGCTGTGAGATTCTGGCGTTTTTTCTGCTCGCGCCGCACATTCTGGGCATTAACCGGATAGAAGCGGCCGTCATGGGTGCCGTGCTCGGCGCGGTATCTCCGGCGGTGGTTGTGCCGAGAATGCTACAGCTGATGGAAGAAAAGCGGGGAACAGGGCAGGGCATTCCGCAGATGATACTGGCGGGCGCGTCCTGCGACGATATTTATGTGATCGTGCTGTTCTCGACCTTTGTCGGTATGGCACAGGGCGGCAGTGCCAACATGATGGATTTCGTGAACATCCCGATTTCCATTGTGCTCGGCGTGGCGCTCGGCGCGGCTGTCGGTCTGCTGCTGCACCTGTTCCTTGAAACCGCGTACCGGCATGGCTGTTACGTCCGCAACAGTACCAAGGTAATCCTGATTCTCGGACTGTCGTTCCTGCTGATGGCGGTGGAGACCTGGCTCAAGGGCATCGTGTCCGTGTCCGGACTGCTGGCCGTTATGAGCATGGCGTGCGTCCTCAAGATCAAAAGTCCGGAAAAAGTCACCAAACGTCTGTCCGCCAAGTTCGGCAAGCTGTGGATCGCTGCCGAAGCGATTCTTTTCGTGCTGGTCGGCGCGGCTGTGGATATCCGCTGCGCGGCACAGGCCGGTGCAGCCGCTGTGCTCATGATCGCACTTGCGCTCGTGTTCCGCGCGGTCGGCGTGAGCATCTGTATGCTCGGTACCGGGCTGAACCGAAAGGAGCGCCTGTTCTGCGTCATCGCCTATCTGCCGAAGGCAACCGTGCAGGCGGCCATCGGCTCGGTGCCGCTGTCGATGGGTCTGCCATGCGGACAGCTGGTGCTTTCGGTGGCGGTGCTCGCCATCCTGATTACCGCGCCGCTCGGCGCCATTGGCATCGACCGTACCGCCGGACACCTTCTCATGCAGGAGAACTCGTCCGATATTGCAGAATGAGGATATGTTGGGTGCGTTTGTGATAACTGCTGTCATTTTTCTTGGCAGAAAATTGTGCAAAGTGTATATTTTTCGCTAAAGATGCAATTTCCTTCGTGAAATCTTGCAAAATTGCACGTTTCCGTGTATAATTAAAGTGAAATTTTAGGAGGGTAAAACATATGACTTTCGACAGCATAATCACAATAGCGGCATTCTGCTGTTACCTGATCTTTATGCTCTGCATAGGCATGTATTTCGTCGGCAAAAACCGCACGACAAATGAGTATTTTCTGGGCGGCCGACAGCTTGGCTCGTGGGTAACCGGCCTGAGCGCACAGGCGTCCGACATGTCCGGCTGGCTGCTGATGGGCCTGCCGGGTGCGGCGTACCTGTCCGGTATTTCCGCAGGCTGGATCGCCATTGGTCTGGCAATCGGCACTTACCTTAACTGGCTGTTCGTTGCCAAGCGTCTGCGCCAGTACACCAAGACCGCAGACGACGCGATTACGCTGCCGCAGTTCTTCAAAAACCGTTTCCACGATGAAAGCGGCTGGATTTCGGTTATTGCAGCGGTGTTCATTCTGGTGTTTTTCCTGTTCTACACCGCGTCCGGCTTTGTGTCCTGCGCGAAGCTGTTCTCGTCCGTATTCGGCATTCCGTATCTGGTTTCGCTGGTGATCGGTGCGGTGGTCGTTATCTCGTATACGTTTGCGGGCGGCTTTTTCGCCGTTTGCTGGACCGACTTCTTCCAGGGCATTCTGATGTTTTTCTGCGTGCTCGCGGTTCCGACCATCGCTATCTTCTCGATGGGCGGCCCGACCGAGTTCTTCTCGCAGGTGGAAGCGTTCAATCCGCACTTCCTGAATATGTTCGTTGACGGTGCGACCGGCGTGCCGTATACTGCAATGGGCATTATCTCTCTGCTCGCATGGGGTCTCGGCTACTTTGGTCAGCCGCATATTCTTGTCCGTTTCATGGGTATTTCGTCCCCGCAGGCGATCAAGAAATCCCGACGCATTGCTACGGTATGGGTGCTTATCTCGCTGACCGCAGCTATCATGATTGGCGTTTCCGGCCGTATGTTCCTCGGTGACAGCATTGTCCTGACCGACGGCAACCAGGAGACCATCTATATCAGCATGGTGGCGAAGATCTTCCCGGTATTCATCGCCGGTATCTTCCTGTCGGCTATTCTGGCAGCCATCATGTCCACTGCGGACAGTCAGCTGCTGGTTACCGCATCTGCGCTGACCGAGGACTTCTACCACAACAAGATTCACAAAAACGCAAGCGAGAAGGAGCTGATGTGGGTCTCCCGCGGCTGCGTTATGGCGGTAGCAATTATCGCTGTTTTGATCGCAACCAACCAGAACAGCACCATCCTTGGTCTGGTATCCTACGCATGGGGCGGCTTCGGCTCTGCCTTCGGTCCGCTGGTTCTGTGTTCGCTGTTCTGGAGACGCACGAACAAGCAGGGTGCGTATGCCGGCATTATCGTCGGCGGCGTGGTCGATCTGGTATGGGCGCAGCTGTCCGGCGGCATCTTCGATCTGTATGAGATCGTGCCGGGCTTTGTATTCGGTCTGCTTGCTATCGTTGTTGTCAGCCTGCTGACGCCGGCACCGACCAAGGCAGTGACCGATGAGTTCGATTCCTACCATCACTGCGTAGAGTAATCTGCAAAAGCGGAAGTTAAGGCAGCACCGCAAAATTTATTCGCAAATCGCTCCTGTTCAATTATGCGATATTGCCTTAAGAGTAAGTAATGTAAGTAAAGGGAATACCCGATGTGGTACCGCCCGGAATCAATGAGGCGAGGAGGAGACTGCTATGACAAAGCAGACCGGAATTGTAGACCGTTTTGAAGGCGATTCCGTAGTCGTTGAAGTAAACGGCGAAATGGTGAATTTCGACCGTGCCGATGCACCGGCAATGCTGTGCGAGGGCATGGTGGTCATCATCAAGGACGACCGTATCGTTGATATCGACGAGATCGAGACCCAGCGCATGGAAAACGATATGCGCCGTCGATTTGAGCGAATTCTCGGTAAGAATACTGATTGAATACCCCAGTAAAGGAAAGGCGAACACCAATGGAAAAGAAACCCTTTTTGACGCTCCAGCAAGTGCAGGAGATCACCAAAACCTATCCGACTCCGTTCTACATTTACGATGAGAAGGCGATCCGCGAGAACGCCCGCAAGGTAAAGGAAGCATTTGCGTGGAACCCGGGCTACAAGGAATACTTCGCTGTCAAGGCGACGCCGAACCCGCGCCTCATCCAGATTCTGCATGAGGAAGGCTTTGGCTGTGACTGCTCCAGCCTGCCTGAGCTGCAGCTCAGCGATGTGTGCGGCGTAAAGGAGCATGACATCATGTTCTCCTCCAACGTCACTCCGGCAGAGGACTACAAGCTCGCATCCGACCTGAACACCATCATCAACTTCGATGATATTACCCACCTCGATTTCTACGACAAGGTAGTAGGCGACTGGAAGGAGACCATGTCCTGCCGCTTCAATCCGGGCGGTGACTTCGTGCTGAACAACTCCATCATGGATACCCCGCAGGAGGCCAAGTACGGCATGACCCGCGAGCAGCTGGTCGAGGCGTTCAAGTACATGAAGCAAAAGGGTGTTAAGCATTTCGGCATTCACGCATTCCTCGCCTCCAACACGGTTGCCAATGAGTACTATCCGGCACTGGCACGCATCCTGTTCCAGCTGGCGGTTGACGTGCAGAAGGAGACCGGCGTGCATATCGCGTTTATCAACCTGTCCGGCGGCGTAGGCATTCCGTACCGTCCGTCGCAGGAGCCGAATGACATTATGGCCATCGGTGAAGGCGTACATCAGGCTTACGACGAGGTTCTTGTTCCGGCCGGCATGGACGATGTTGCCATCTACACCGAGATGGGCCGCTTCATCCTTGGCCCTTACGGCGCTCTGGTTGCCCAGTGCATCCACCAGAAGCATACCTATAAGGAGTATGCCGGTCTGGACGCCTGTGCAGCAAACCTCATGCGTCCGGCGATGTACGGCGCATACCACCATATCACCGTGCTCGGCAAGGAAAACGCGCTGTGCGATCATACCTACGACGTGACCGGCGGTCTGTGCGAAAATAACGACAAGTTTGCCGTTGACCGCAATCTGCCGCAGATCGACATCGGCGATTACGTTTATATCCACGATACCGGCGCGCACGGCTTCTCGATGGGCTATAACTACAACGCAAAGCTGCGCTCCGCAGAGCTGCTGCTGTGCGAGGACGGCTCGGTAGAGATGATCCGCCGCGCAGAGACCCCGAAGGACTACTTTGCAACGTTTGATTTTACCGGACTGTTTGATAATATTAAGTAAGAGCCTTACGCATACAGAAAAGGACCCGTTTCGGGTCCTTTTTTGCGTTCTGTGGAGTAATTGAGGATTGAAAATGGAGAATGGAAAATGAACGTACAGATGAAACAATGTCTCCGGTTGGGTTTAACATAAGGGGGGTATTGGGGAACGGCGGGGTGAGGGCACCCCGCCCTACGGATAGTTGTTAAATGATATTAATGGATTATATTCGTAGGTGCCGTCCGTAATAACGAGCCAACGAGTTGCGCGACACGGGTATCCTCCAGAGGACCTTCTCTTGCCCTTCGGGCAATTCACCTTGTGTCGCGCCTGCGTAGAGTAAACCATATGTGTAGCAGTAATGTATCTGGCATTGCATAGAGGTAGGGGAATGGGCGGACACATTGGTCCGCCCCTACGGAAGAAAAATCCTCTGCCGTTCCTTTATAGTCTCAGTTCTGCAAATTTCGCCGTGCTATCCCAAAGGGAAAGGGGTGAAAATCAGAGGGTGGAAACCGCAGGTGTCTACCCTCTTGTGCCCCTGCCGGGTAGGCAAACCAATGTTAAATATGTGTAAAGCCTGCGTATTAACGCAATTTTTATTGACAGTACCATGTAAAAACCATATAATTAAAATGTATGCGAATTGTGAAGAAATAATGAAAATGATTATGTAACAAAACGGGAGGAAGCATATGGATTTTGATGTGCTGTCAATCGTGCAGATGATCGGCGGTCTTGCGCTGTTCATCTACGGTATGACGACAATGGGAAAGGGTTTGGAGCGCGCAGCAGGCTCTAAACTGGAGAAAACGCTTGAAAAAATGACGGGCAATGTCGTTACTGCTCTGCTGATGGGCATGGTCGTTACCATGGTCATTCAATCTTCGTCCGCAACGACCGTTATGGTTGTCGGCTTTGTAAACGCCGGTATCATGACGCTCAAGCAGTCGGTCGGCGTTATCCTCGGTGCCAACATCGGTACCACGATTACCGCGCAGATCCTGCGTCTGTCCGGCGGCGAGGGCAGCGGCAGCCTGTTCATGGATCTGCTCAAGCCGAAGAATCTGGCATATATCATCGTACTTGTCGGCGTAATCATTATGATGATTGCAAAAAAGCGCCGTACCCGCGATATCGCGGATATCTTCACCGGCTTCGGTATTCTGTTCATCGGCATGTCGGTCATGGAGGGCGCGGTTGCACCGCTGGCTGATCTGCCGCAGTTCGCGGATCTGTTCGCTGCTATCTCCAATCCGGTGCTTGGCGTGCTGGTCGGCGCGGGCGTTACCGCGATCATCCAGTCGTCCTCCGCATCGGTTGGTATTCTGCAGGCGCTGTCCACTACGGGTGCGATCACCTATTCGGCTGCTATCCCGATCATCCTCGGTCAGAACATCGGTACCTGTATCACCGCATTCCTGTCCTCGGTGGGCGGCTCCAAGAATGCCCGCCGTACCGCGATGGTACACTTCTACTTCAACCTGATCGGCTCCATCCTGTTCCTGATCGGCATTTATGCGATTCAGTACACGGTTGGTTTCTCTTTCTGGGATAACGCAATCGACAAGGGCGGCATCGCAAACTTCCATACGCTGTTCAACCTCACCTGTACGGTGCTGTTCCTGCCGTTCACCGGTCTGCTGGTCAAGCTGGCAACGGCGAGCGTGCCCGCAGAGGAGACGCAGGAGGACCCGCTGGCAAAGCTGGAGCCTCGCTTCCTGACCACGCCGTCCCTGGCACTCGATCAGGCACAGCGCTGCATTGCTGACATGGGCGACACTGCCAAGCAGAATTTCCATCTGGCAACCGACCCGCTGTTCGGCGGCGCGGCTGCAAACGAGGAGATCTTCCACGAGCACGAGGCCTTCCTCGACCGTGCAGAGGTTGAGATTGGCCGTTACCTGACCACCATCCACAACATCCGTTCGGTCGATCAGCGCCGTCAGATGGCCGAGATGATGCACTCGCTGTCTGATTTTGAGAAGATCGGCGACTATGCGCAGAACATCTTCGAGCGTGCCGACGAGTTCCGTGAGGCCGGTCTGTCCTTCTCGCCGAGTGCGATGCAGGAACTGCGCACCATGTGCGAAGCGGTTGCCGAGGTGCTCGACATGACCGTTGACGGCTATGACAATCAGGCTGTTTCGACCGCCCGTATGGTCGAGCCGCTGGAAGAAGTCGTGGATACGATGAAGGAGCGTCTCAAGAGCCGCCACATCGAGCGTCTGGGCCGGAACGAGTGCACCATGCAGACCGGTATCCACTTCCTGGATATTGTGCATGACCTTGAGAAGATCAGCGACCACTGCTCGAATATCGCCATTTATACCATCCAGCTGGCGGAGGGCGCAGCCGAGTTTGATACGCACGCCTACGTCAAGCAGGCATATAAGGAGACCCCGCAGTTCGCGGAGAAGCTCAAATTCTATCAGAATAAGTACCTCACCAAGATTGATGAAGTCGAGGCGATGGAGTAATCAAAAAGAGATTGGCTTGTGCCAATCTCTTTTTGATTGAGAATGGAAAATGATTGCGGCGGTCATTCGAGGCTGACATACTGCTGGGGATCGACCTTTTCATCATTCACCTGCACCTCAAAATGCAGATGCGGGCCGGTGGAGTTGCCGGTATTGCCGGAAAGCGCGATTTTATCGCCCTTGCTGACCACATCGCCGACCGACACGAGCAGCTGTGAATTATGCCCGTACAGCGTCTTGAAGCCGTTCCGGTGGTCGAGGATGATATAGCTCCCGTAGCCGTTGCCGGAGTCCTCTGCAACGATGACCTTGCCGTTATCCGCGGCATAGACCGGCGTGCCTTCGTCCACGGCGAGATCTACGCCACCGTGCAGGCGGCCCCAGCGGTACTTGAATGCCGAGGTGAACGTGTAGCTGTTCAGCGGCACGGCAAATTCTCCGGTGCCGATGCCGACATTGCGCGTGCCGACCTCGACAATTTCGTCGGTGGCCTGCCGGAGCACGGTGCGCGCAAGGATGGTGCGCGTGCGCTCCTCGCCGTCCACGGTTTCAATCTCGGCGGTGACCTGCGCTGTACCCGCACAGCCCTGCTGGACGGTCTCGCGGTAGGTCTGGTCCTGATTTTCGTTCTCCTGCGTCACGGTGTCGAACGGAATCTGCTCGGTGTAGGTGACGGCGCGGGTCGCAGTCACGTCAAGGCATTGCGACAGGGTATCATACAGCGCGGAATCGGTCTCTGCAAGCGCGGCTGGCGCAACGGCCTTGTCCACGCGGACGGTCTGCAGGAAGTGTACGTTTTCGTCTGCCGCTGTCGTGTACGCGGCCTTGATCCGGTCGAGCGCGGCCTGCGCGCCGTCCGTATCGGCGGCAATGGCGGTCTGTTTGCCGTCCACCGAAATAATGGCAAGCGTGTCCAGATCGCCGCTGGCAGTGATGAGATTGCGCTCGAGTTCCTCCTGCGTCAGCAGGGGAGCGGCTGTCCGCACCGGTTTGGCCTGCAGGCGCAGCGGCAGGTAATAGTCCGTGCCGGAAACGGCGGATGCGCTGGATTCAACCGCGTTTACCGCGTTCAGCAGCGTTGCGCTGTCCTCGATGACACCGAGCGGCTGACCGTCCGCAAGCAGCAGCGTGCCCGGCCTGGTCAGCAGCAGAGCAGGCAGCAGGAACAGCAGCCCGAATGCGCTCAGCGCACAGACCGAACGGCGGCGGCCTGCCTGCCGCAGAACACCGGCAAACCGGCTCCAGACCGGCAGGTCGTATACGCGGCAGATCGTGCGGTCGAGCAGCAGGATGAGCCGCAGAAGCAGGTAGAGCAGGCGTGAAATCACGCCCAAAACAAAAGATAACAGGTTTCGCATGATGGTAGTATGGCGGAATGATGTGCGCCATATTCACTCCTTTCAATGGTTACAGTTTGGTAACAGCACCAAGAATACCCATTTCAGGGAGCGAAGTCATACGAAACCTGTCGCTAAGTTATCAAATTTTTACTTTTTGATGGGTGTGCCCGTGAAATCCGTGGGGAAAAAACGCGGATCGAGCGGCTTCTGCTGATAATAGCGGTCGAGGGCGGCACGCTGCAGCGAGACCGCCAGCGGCACGGCGGCATCAAACAGATCGGAGAAGGAATCCGTTCGCTCGCCGGTGCGGGATGTCCACGGACGGTGCTCCTGATTGGTGCAGTCCGCCGCGAGCGGCTCTGTCGGACGGATGAGAGAGGACGCAAAACCGGATTTGCCGATCAGGTGCTCGAACCGCTGCAGACGGCTGAGCGCAGAGGCGCCCTGATGCGCGAGATGGTGCATGCGGCGCATATCGTTCATCGAGTGGTAGACGGCGGCAGGCGTGATATGCACGCCGTACGTCTCCCGCAGAGCCTGCGCCAGAATTTTCGCCGCGAGAGGGGACTCGGGCGCATCCGGCTCCAGATAGCGGTACGCCTCGTACTCGGCGGGCGTGTCCGAGACAAAATCCGCGATCATCACACCGTCGATGTCGCTTTCGACTAAATGGCGGCGTGCCTCGGCAGAGTAGCCCGGCATGAACTGCGACAGCCTGTCCGCCTGTGCGGAAACAAACGAATAGGTTACGCGGCTGAGCGCATAGTGCGTGCAGAATCCGAATACATACGCGAGCGCAGCCGTGTTGTGCGATGCAACGGCGGCTTTGCACAGTGATTCGAACAGCGGCGCGGGCGGCTCGGTGCAGACGCGGTTCGCCAGTCTGCGCAGCGCGGACGGGAACGGCGCGTGATAGAGCGCCAGCGGGTCCGCTCCCTGCGAGCCCCATCGGTAGGCCGCCGGATAGGAGGACGCGATATGGGCGACCGAATCACTGGTTACGCGCTGTACGGTAGCCGCAAAAATATGGTAAGTGACATAAGAAGGCATGGCTTTTCACCTCTTGCAGACAAATTGGTATCTTTAGTATAGCGCAAAACATTGCAAAATTCCAGCGAAAGCGGTATACTATTTTTATGCAGAAAACGGGGAGCAGAAAATCCCCTTATAAAGTTGGAGGAATTACATTATGAAACTCGGCATCGTAAGCCGTCTCTAAACAAAAATTCTTCTATGAAATGCAATATAGCTCTATATTGCTAAATATAAGAACTTTTTGAAAATATATAAATCTATAAAAATCGCTATAACTCACCGGCAAAAGGGTGAGTAATCGGGTGAAAACAGGTCATGCAACACAAAAGGCCCACTGCGATGCAGTGAGGCTTTTTCTTTTCGCATGATTTTTGTACCATGGGAATGAAACAGATAAAACGTAGAAAGGCGGGAAATCAATATGAATAAGTTAAGAACTGTGTTAGCACGCATTGATACCGGTCATCTATCGAAACTGTGGATATTCTATCGTGATTATTTCAAAAGCGATGAGGCCTGCCTCGATTTTATATTTGATGTTGTGCATAACGAACCGTTGAGCACAACATGGCAACAAGATGTAGATGAAAGCCTGTTCATTCCGCGACGGATGATGAATTGCGTTGAACGTATGGTATCAACGGCGAGTGATATGGAGCTGATACGGAAAGGCAAAGATATTTTCAAAATTGTTTTGCTGGTTTCGTGTGTTGAAACGCTTCAAACGTTGGCCGGAAACAAGAGCATGAGCAAAAAGGAAATGCTCTTCAACTTTTGGGGAAATTATACTCCAAAACAAGATAAAGCGTATATTCGTAAAAACTTTGGGCGTGATATTGCTGCTGATGGTGACATTGACAAAGGCATTGATCCATCAAATGATGGTCAAGAGGATTCGTTTTGGCAGTTTATCAGCGTCTTAAATGAGTATCGAAATGGTGCCTCACATGAAGGCGAGTATTGGGACATATGCTTCAAGAATGATAACAGGCGAACACCGATTTCTCTCTACGCTACGGTGTGGTTAAGTAATGAAGAACAACAGTTGGCGCAGAAGCAAGCCAAGCACAAGCAAGAGAAAAATTCAGAAGATCACGAACAAAAACGGTTGCAAAAAACAAAACATACATTTTCCAGCAAAATTAGTTATAGAAAATTTGAAAAGATTTTCGTTTACACATGTATCAACTTTATAAAGGTATATGTGCGCGACAGGGGGAAGAAGGAAAATGCCGACACTCACATGGATTGGCAAGGACAAAGTAATCAACCACCATCTGGAAGTGCCGTATCGGGTACTGGAACGGCAGTACAGCTTTGACGAGAACGGACAGCACGAGACCGATAACGGCAGTGCCAACAAAATTATTCATGGCGACAATCTGGAGGCATTGAAGGCACTGCTGCCGGAGTACGAGGGGAAGATCAAGTGCATCTATATAGATCCACCGTACAACACCGGCAACGAGGGCTGGGTGTATAACGACAACGTAAACGACCCGCGCATGAGGGACTGGCTGCACAAGACGGTCGGCAAAGAGGGCGAGGACCTGAGCCGCCATGACAAGTGGCTGTGCATGATGTATCCGCGCCTGAAACTGCTGCAAAAGCTGCTGGCCGAGAACGGCGCGATTTTTATTAGTATTGATGATATTGAATATACCAATCTCAAATGTATATGTGATGAAATTTTTGGAGCGAGCAATTACCAGTCGACGTTGATTTGGCACAGTAGACAACGTGCAGATAATAGAAACAAAACTATGCTTTCCGTCGATCATGAGTATGTCCTTGTTTATAGTAAAAGCGATCTTTTTTCGCTCAAGGGTGTCGAAAAAGACATTTCAAAATATAACAATCCCGATAATGATCCACGCGGTCCTTGGGCCAGCATTGATCTTTCTGGTTTAGCGAATGCGCAACAGCGTCCAAACCTTCATTATGATATTGTTGATCCTAAAACAGGATTGGTTTATCCTCCAAATCCTAATAGAGGATGGTCGAAAAGCAAAGAAAATGTAGAGCGGATGATTAGTGAGGGGCGAATTCTTTTCCCTAAATTGCCGACAGGTCGACCTCGTGAAAAAAAGTTCCTTAAAGACCTTTTAAGCGAGAATACCGGTTTTTCCAGTATTCTTACTCCAGACGTAGGGTATACAACCGACGGAACTCGTATTATGCGCAAAATGTTTCCAGAGGCTCAGTTTGCTTTTCCAAAGAGTGTTAACTTAATTCAGACTCTTGTCGATCAAGCTACATCAAATAACGACATTATTCTCGACTCCTTTGCCGGTTCGGGCACGACGGCGCACGCGGTGCTGAACATGAACAGGGCGGACGGCGGAAACCGCAGATTTATCCTTGTGGAGATGGGCGACTACGCCGACAGCATTACCGCCGAGCGCGTCAAGCGGGTGATCAACGGCTACGGCGAGGGCAAAAAGGCGGTCGATGGCACCGGCGGCAGTTTCAGCTATTATGAGCTGGGCGAACCGCTGCTGTGCGGCGATGTTCTGAACGAAAAGGTCAGTACGGATAAAATTCGGGAGTATATCTACTTCACCGATACAAAAAGCAGTCTGCCGGAACCAAATCCGGACGAGCCGTATTTCCTCGGCGTTCATGTCGGCAGTGCCTACTATTTCTATTATGAGAAGCAGGCTGTCACCACCCTGAACCGCGCGTTCCTGAACACCGTTCGCACCCGCGCAGACGCTTATGTGATTTACGCTGACCTCTGCACCCTCAGTGATGCGGAATTGGAGAAATATCACATCACCTTTAAGAAAATTCCGCGCGATATTACGAAACTGTAAGGGGAGTATGGCATGGAACTGAATACATATCAAAAGCAGGTCATGCGTGACCTTTCCGCCTATATGAACTGCGTCAACCATAGTCCGAATCTATTTGCCGCTTGGCGGGATTACTGGGCGGAAAAAGATATTGCCGTAGGACTGGGCGGTGTACCGACCTATAACAACTCGATTGACGGCGTTCCTCATGTCTGTATGAAGGTGCCGACCGGCGGCGGCAAGACCTTTATGGCCTGTGCATCGGTCAAGCGCATTTTCGATGCTCTGCCGACCGGCAAGCCCCAGCTTGTTGTCTGGCTGGTTCCCAGCGATTCGATCCTGACGCAGACCATTCAGAATTTGTCGAATGTTGATCATCCGTATCGTCAGCGGCTCGATCAGGAGTTCGCCGGTCGTGTCGGTGTTTACACAAAGGAAATGCTGCTGAACGGACAGAATTTTTCGCCAGATACCGTTCGGGAGATGCTGACCGTCTGCGTGATGAGCTACGGTTCTCTGCGCATCAACAGCAAGAAAAAGGATGTCCGCAAGGTTTATCAGGAGAACGGCAATCTGTTCCGCTTTGCCGAGTATTTCAAAGATGAATCAGTGCTGCTGTCCGATACGCCGGATACGGCACTGATTCAGGTGCTTCGCCATCTGGAACCGGTTGTCATTGTGGACGAAAGCCACAACGCCGGTTCTGACCTCAGCACCGAGATGCTGAACAACCTGAATCCGTCCTTTATTCTCGATCTGACGGCAACGCCACGCAAGAACAGCAATATTATCTCCTATGTTGACGCGCGGGAACTCAAGAAAGAGCATATGGTCAAACTGCCGGTTGTTGTTTACAACCGAACCTCGCGTCAGAGCGTCATTCAGGACGCAATTCAGCTTCGCGGCAGTATTGAGCAGGAGGCCATAGCCGCAGAACAGGCGGGCGGTGCGTATATCCGGCCTATCGTGCTGTTTCAGGCTCAACCGCGCACGAAGGACAACAGCGACACCTTCGACAGGATCAAGTCTATGCTGATTGCGATGGGCATTCCGGAGGAACAGGTTGCGGTCAAGACTTCCGACATAGACGATCTTAAGGGGCAGGACCTTATGAGCCGAACTTGTCAAATTCGGTACATTATTACGGTCAACGCACTGAAAGAGGGCTGGGACTGCCCGTTTGCGTATATTCTGGCCTCGCTTGCGAACCGCACCTCGGCGGTCGATGTAGAGCAGATTCTCGGCCGTATCTTGCGTCAGCCGTATGCGCGGCAGCATCAATCGCCATTGCTGAATACCTCTTATGTACTGACGAATTCGGCGGATTTCCATAACACGCTGGAAAAAATCATTGCTGGTCTGAACAAAGCCGGTTTCAGCCGTCGGGACTATCGTGTTGGCGAATCCAATCCGGTTCCTCCGCAGCCTGCACCGTCGGCCGCCGAACAGACAACGATGGAGCCGCAGCCAGAGCCGCCCGCAGAGGAAAGCGACAGCTTTGATGATGTCGATGCACAGAAAATCAAGGAAACGCTGAACAGTCCTGCACCGGCCGCAGACGGGGCATCTGATATGGTGCGTCAGGCAAAGCAGGAAGCCGAGGAATATAATCAAAAAGTCAACGAACCGGATAACGGAATGGAGGGTGGAGACTTGGGAGCAATGCTGCATCAGTACAAAATGCAGTCGTATCTTGTGGAGGAGGTTTCGGCGTTGGAAATTCCGCAGTTCTGCCTTCCGACACTTCCGAACTTGTTCAACAACGGCGAGCAGGGCTATGATATACTGGAACCGGCACACCTGTCGGAAGGATTCTCACTGAAAGCACAGGACGCGCAGATTAACTTTGAACTTGCTACCGGTGAAATGTATCGCGTTGATGTGGAAAGCAGTGGTGAGGCCGTTCCGAAGTATCACCGTGCAGACAGCGAACTCAATGAATATATCCGCAAACGGCTGGCGCACCTCCCGCCGGAACAAAAGGTGGAAAGCTGTATTCAAAACATTTGCAGCATACTCAATAAGAATAACCGCTACGTTGCATCGGAGATTAAGGAGTACGTTCGCCGGATTATAGACGGCATGACGGACGATGAACTGACCGCGATGGAAAGTGCAATTTCTTCCTATTCAGCTAAAATCGCGGATAAGATCAAAGCACTGGAGGAGGCCTATCGGGAAAAGCAGTTTTACCGGTGGCTCGATGCGGGCAAGATTGAGGTTCATGGAAGCTATACGCTGCCGCTGGTTATCACACCGGCCGATGCGACAGACGCTATTCCGAAGTCACTCTATGAAGCCGAAAAAAGCGATATGAACAACGGTGAACACGAGCTGATAGACGCGGTGGTTGCTCTGGAGAATGTGAAATGGTGGCATCGGATTATTGATCGAAAAGGGTTCCGCATTAACGGCTTTATCAATCATTATCCGGACTTCATGGTAATGACCAAATCCGGCAAGCTGGTACTGATTGAGTATAAAGGTGATGATCGTGACAATAGCGACAGCCGCCGCAAGTTGGAACTCGGACGCAAATGGCAGTCGCTGTGCGGGCCGAACTATAAATACTTTATGGTTTTCAAGAATCGTGAATTTTCCGCTGATGGCGCGTATACGATTGATCGGTTCTTGGAGGTTTTGAAGGAATTATAAGAATAACATTTGTTCGGTAAATTACGCCAAAATGGAACGTTTTTACCGAACAACCGTTCTTCGATGAATAAACTTGCGTTTTTTCACAACAAATGATTTGACTTTGGCGTTGGACTGTGGTATGCTATATACAAGCTATAAGAGGATGACAGGACGGAGAAGATCTGTCTTGTGTATTGAATAAGTAAACATGAGGGTATAACCAAGAGTAGAGCATTGGTTATACCCTTTTATTTTGTCTAAATTCTAATTTAAGGAGAAAATTTGATATAAGGAGAAAAATGCTGTCGGATTGCTATTCACTTAGCTCTGAATAACTGGAAGGACGGTGGTTTTATGTTTCAGTTAGCAAAAACTTGTTCCCATGCAATGATTTGCGAAAAACTTTACTGCCATGATTCCGACAGTGTTAAACAGATTATCAACATTATTTTTAGGTTGCTGGTTATAGGTGCGGCAAGAATCTAATCACCCCAGCAAATCCGAAACAAAAATAGATGTTAAGAAATTGGCCCAGATTGTATCCCATGAACGGTATCGAAAGGGCTGGTCCCAGCGTAAAGCTGCTAAGCTTTGCGGACTTACTCGAAATTCATATATGCAAATCGAGGAAGGGGCTACTCAGAATCCCAGACCTGCAACAGTGGAAAGAATTGCTGCTGTATATGACATTGACATTAAACGTCTTATGTATGCAGATAGTGGCGAAATCTCGGATTGTGTACAACTCGTGGAAGAGTTGCGTCGTATTCAGGCGGAGAAAAAAGCTGTCTCCAAAAAAATATCGGCTATGGAAAAGGAGCTTATGGAGCTTCGAGCCGAATTTAATGAATACGACCAAAAAATCAATGATATGCTGGCTCAACGGGATGATATATAAATAGTAATAAATATCGTTTGGCATACTTCGGCATAGTTCAATTAAAGATTTGGTATAGTTTGGCCCACGACACACAACTTGAGAAAAGGTAAACTAAAGTCACAAGGCAAGAAGTAATTGCCTTGCGGCTGGCCAGCCAATTTACTAATAACCATCTAATAACCATAAGCCAAGCTTGGCTCCCTTTTAGGGAATCGGAAAACAAAGAAGGAGGCAAGTCCAATGAAGGGACTGAATCAATTCCGCCGGTTCGACTGGAACGGTTTTGCATCGGACAAGATCTTTCAGGTCGTTTCGGTCGCTGACTGGGCCGACCATGACACCGGTCATCACCTTGGCAAGCGTGTTACGGTTGTAATCACGCAGGATAACACCCGGTACGCGTTCAAGGAAGGCCAAATGTTCACCAACCTGTTTGAGCGTCTGACCTTCAAGGTTACGGGGGACACAAGTGTGGCTATCGGTGACATCATGGTCCCGATCGATGCGGTCGCCCGTTGCTACGGCGAGTTCAACAACCAGCTCTCGGTAACCTGCAAGGGTATCCGCGTCGTACCGCCGCAGGAAACACCGAAAGCAAGGGAGTGAGTTCGTCATGCACTACCGCTCCAAAACCTCGCCGCTGCGCTTCGCTCCGGTCTATGTTCAGCTCGCTTGTTTCGGCGGCCTCGCGCTGCTGCTGAGCGTGCTGTGTGGCCTTGGATATATTCAGTGCTCCCCCTCCGCGGGGGACGCTGATATTCTGACGGCATTGAACGCCAGTGTAGCAGCAACGGCACTCAAGTTATGCGGTTTCGCTTTTGTGTTGGCGATCCTGTTGGGCGGCGCAGCAGTGATGTGTTACCGCCGAATGTCCGACGCAGCGCGTATAAGGAGCCTTGTCCGGCAAGGGCTGTTCCAGCCTTCGAGAGGCAACCCGCTACATCTCCGAGATGGCGATTTACTCCCGAAAGTGTGGTGTCGGCGCATTGAAACGGGTGTTTACGAGCTGGCCATCTGCGCACAGCAAAGTGTAACCATTGACACTATCCTTGAGGCTGCACCTTCCATTTCGGCAGCATTAAACCGACGGTTTGAACGGTTCGCGATTACGCGAGCTGAGGCGGATATAGCGTTTGTAGCTGCCTCTTTTCGGCTTGAAGATGTTAAAGCGGACCGTTCGCTTACTGTTCAGTTTGTCGACGAACTGCCGCCGAAGAAATCAACAGCGTTGCGAGTGGACCAACGGATCCACATAGACCTGACCACTTCGGGCTCTATTCTGGTTGCAGGCAAAACCCGCAGTGGCAAAACGACTGGCGTTATCTCTCTGTTGCTGCAAGTGCTCGCCGCTGGCCCAGACGACTATGGCAGCCGAGTGACAATCATCGATCCTAAGCAAGCTGAACTATCCCGCTTGCCGCACACCGTTACGCTTGATGCTGATGGCGAGGCTAAAACTATTTTGTTAACGTTGGAATCGTATTGTGAAACGATACGGAAGCGACAGCAGATTCTAAACGACCTGTCCGAAAAGACCGGTGATGCTGTAAAATGGTGGGAGGAAGGTTTTCACCCGTCATTCATCTTTATTGATGAGTATGTAGCCTGCCGGACCATGTTCCCGAAGAAGCCCGCGAAAGATAGCAACTATTGTCTGGATGCGTTTGATGCACTGGTGAAACGGATCGTGACCATGGGCGCATCAGCAGGTTGCTATGCAATCATCAGTATAGCAGAGGCAAGCGTGCAAGAAGGTGGTCTACCTGCTATGCTGCGTTCCGCTATGGGAACGAAGGTACTGTTTCGTCCGACATTGCCGGAAGCGAAACTGATCTGGGATACCGAAAAGCTGACCGAGCTTTCGACCGGACGGATTTATTCCGCGGGTGACGCATGGTTTTCCAGCACTGACGGTGAACATGATGCCGTATCGTTCGTTCATTTTCCGCATTTGGACTTTGCGGTGTATAGCGAACTCGGGCGGTTATTAACAGCCTACTATGCTGGCGACACTGCCGAGGCGTAGCCAGAGCGCAGTGTGCCATGTGCCAAAATGGTAAAAATCCAGTTAAAACCCGGCTGCTGGGGCTTGTTGAAGCAGCCGGGTAACACTGTGCCATTGTGCCAAAAGAGATAAAAAAGAGGTATCAAATGGAAGAACAACAGAGAAAACGCTATCATAACATGATGTTAGCACAACAGATTCAGTATCTCAAGCCACCACTTAATACACTGGATAAGTTGCTCACAAAAGCAGGAAAAATCGGAGCAGAACGCTACGCCGGCATTTTGCACGACAAGGATATAGGAGAAGAAGATCATGTCCACGTATTTATGCATTTTAAGAATAGTCGTGAAATAAAAGCAGTTGCGAAAGCTCTTAATATTGCTCCACAATATATCGAGAGTTGGGACAATGGTATAAGCAACGGTTTCGCTTATCTAACACACCGAACGAAAAATGCAGAAAACGACTATCAGTACGCCGCCACCGAGGTAACGGCCAATTTTGATTATATAAATTGGCTTGAAAAGTTCGAGGCGAAACACAAAAAGAAGAACAAGATTGATTCTCGAAGAAATGAAATTGAGCATTTACTCGATTGTCTTTATGTCGGGATTTTGACACGCGAAGAAGTGGAAAAACAACTGTCGGGCAGCGAGTACGCCAAGAACAACAAGAAGATAGAAGACGTCTGGACAAAGCGGCTGCAAAATCTTGCGGAAGAACGCATGAAACAACGCAAAGCTGAGGGACAGCAAGTGGAAGTAATCTGGATTTATGGAGAAGCAGGAACAGGCAAAACCCGTTTTGCCAAAGAGCAGGCCGCAAAGCGCAATACTCCCTATTTCATAACCGGAAGCAGCCGCGATCCGTTTCAGCGTTACAACGGTGAAGATGTGATCATCTACGATGAAGCCCGTCCTCCTGACATTCGTTTCTCCGACCTGCTCAAGCTGTTGGATCCTTATGGAGAAGATGTATCTGCGCCAAGCCGCTATTATGACAAGGCCATCTGCGCGGCGGTATATTTCATTACGACACCGTATTCACCCAGCGAATTTTACCAGAATATCGTGGGCGATGGTTGGGTAACACAAACGGACGGTTTCGATCAGTTGCTGCGCCGCCTGTCACTGGTTCTACACATGACGGAGGAAACGATTGAAGCAGTCGAATATCGCTCGGCGATAAAAGAATTTCGACCGATTGTGGGCGCAAATCGCCCGAACCCCTATTGTCAACCTCCGGAAAAGCAGCAGGATAACAAGATAGAAAAGTTCAATGCACTTTTTGAAGATATACATAGTACAGATGAGGAATAGCTATGGAAGATAAAATCACTGTACCGATCAAGGACAAGCTGTTGCTGACCATTAAAGAAGCGGCAGTCTATTCCAGCATCGGTATGAACCGTATTGATGCGATGCTGAAAGAGGACGGCTGTCCGTTCGTTCTCTTTGTAGGTAGCAAGAAGCTGGTCAAGCGCAAAGAGTTTGAGGAATACATCTCCAAGCACTTTGTTGTATAAGTGAAAATCATCACCTCGCTGTATTTTGGAGATGCGGCGGGGTGTTTTATACCTCAAAAATCGAAAAAACTCGTTTATCTCTTGTGAAAATGAAACAAGCATGTTAAAATAAAAGTGTTGCATGGCTTGTTTTCTCGATAGAGGAAGGAGCCAAGTTTATGGCAAAGAATTTGAAGGGAAAGGAACTCGGCAAGGGAATAGGCCAGAGAAAAGACGGCCTGTACTATGCGCGATGCACCAATCGAGCGGGAAAACGACTGGAAAAGTGCTTTTCATCGCTCACCGAGGCACGCAACTGGCAGAAAGAGCAAAACTATCTGAAACTGCATACTGCGCAAATGTCTGTACGGATACCGGAGAGCAAACCGGCATCAGATAACAACAGCATGACGGTGAACGAATGGTTTGAGCTTTGGCATAAAACCATGTTAACAGGTTTGGCAGAGAACACCAAACGCAACTATCGGGAGCGTTATGAGATCAACGCAAAAGCCATTCTGGGTGACTTGCGTTTGACGGAAGTCAAGCCGATACACTGTCAAGCAGTGCTGAACAGCATGATCGGTCGTTATGCCAACTCCACGATCAAGCAAACATATATTGCAATGGGTGTGCTGTTCAAAAGCGCGAAGATCAACGAACTGATCGAAAAGCACCCGATGGACGGTGTGCGTTTTGACGGTCCGATCAAAGCGAAGGACGAGATACACTTTCTTACCCGCGAGGAACAGAAGTTGTTTCTGGAAACGGCGAAATGTTCGCACAACTATGTGCAGTACGCTCTAATTCTGGAAACCGGACTGCGGACCGGTGAACTCATCGGATTGACTTGGGACGCGATTGACTGGGACCGCCACACGCTGACCGTCAACAAAACGATGGAGTTCCGCTATAAGCAGCAGGAGTGGCGTGCTGGGCCGCCTAAGACGCGCAACAGCTATCGGACGATCCCATTGACCGACAGAGCGTATCAGTTGCTCTGGGACCTCTATATCGGTCGAGAGTATCGCAAAGAAGCCGAGGCACTCAACAAGACGCTGACCTACATAGACCGCCGGACTGCTAAATCAGTCACATTCAATATGCGCGACCTTGTGTTCATCAATTTTCGGACGGGTATGCCCGCGAAGAACAGCAGCTACGACACACATCTGTACAAGCTGTGTGAACGTGGTGGTATCAAGAATTTCTGTATGCACGCGTTGCGGCACACCTACGCGACACGCGCTATCGAAAGCGGTATGCAGCCGAAGATTTTGCAAAAGCTGCTCGGCCACGCCAGCATCAAAACAACGATGGACTTATATGTTCATGTGACCGATGATGCAATGTTTGAGGCCGTCAAGCAGTTTCAGCAAGATCGCGCTATCTGAATTACTCACTCTGAAAAGTAAGAAAAAAGGTGAGTAAAGGGTGAGTAAAATTCTGTGTCAAAAACAAAACGCCAAAAGAAGTTGCATAAAACAATGATTTTAATGGTTTGACAGCAGCTTTCTTATATAAAATAAAGGAGATGTATTTACATATGAAATTAGGCATCGTCGGACTGCCAAACGTCGGCAAGTCTACCTTGTTCAACGCAATTACGCAGGCAGGCGCGGAAAGCGCAAACTATCCGTTCTGCACCATCGACCCGAACGTCGGCATGGTTGCTGTACCGGATGAGCGTCTGCAGCCGCTGACCGATCTCTATCACGCAAAGAAGACCACGCCTGCGGTGGTCGAGTTCGTGGACATTGCCGGTCTGGTGCGCGGCGCAAGCAAGGGTGAGGGTCTGGGCAACAAGTTCCTGTCCCACATCCGCGAGGTTGACGCCATCGTTCACGTTGTCCGCTGCTTCGACAACGAGAACATCGTGCACGTTGAAGGTTCGGTCGATCCGGCCCGTGATATCGAGACTATCAACCTCGAGCTGATCCTTGCGGACATCGAGCACCTCGAGCGCCGTCTCGACCGTACCCGCAAGGCTGCGAAGGCAGACAAAAAGCTGCTCCGCGATGTGGAAATCCTCGAGAACCTGAAGGCGCATCTGGAGGAGGGCAAGACCGCCCGCACCTTCGAGGGCTTTGGCGAGGATGAGGACATTGACCGCGTGATCGGCGAGAGCGACCTGCTGTCCGCGAAGAAGGTCATCTACGCGGCAAACATGGACGAGGAAGGCTTCACCGGCAACGACACCGAGAACGAGCGCCTCAAGGCGGTACAGGCCATCGCAGACGCAGAAGGCGCGATGGTTCTGCCGATCTGCGCAAAGCTGGAGGAGGATATCGCCGGCATGGACGCAGAGGAGAAGGAGATGTTCCTGTCCGAACTCGGCCTGCACGAGTCCGGTCTGGATCGTCTGATCAAGGTCTGCTACGACCTGCTCGGCCTGATGAGCTACCTTACCGCCGGTGAGCAGGAGGTCCGCGCGTGGACCATCGAGAAGGGCACAAAGGCGCCGCAGGCTGCCGGCAAGATTCACACCGACTTCGAGCGCGGCTTCATTCGCGCTGAGGTTATCAACTATAAGGACCTCATCGAGCTTGGCTCGCTGGCTGCTGCCCGCGAAAAGGGTCTGGTTCGCTCCGAGGGCAAGGAGTATGTGATGCAGGACGGCGATGTTGTTCTGTTCCGCTTCAACGTCTGATTCAAACATTTTACGCAGACCACAGTCGTTTTGACTGTGGTTTTGCTTTGTAAAAGGAGAAATTTCGCTCCCTGCAAGATGGTGTTTATCAGCAGATTTATTTGCAGGTGACAGGCGGTATAACGTGTTAAAAAGCTGCGCGGCACTGTTATCCCACAGGGAACGCTCGCTTGCCCGACGGGCAACTCGCCTTGTGCTGCGCCTGCGCGGTGTCAGCGCAAATTCCGTTCGCTTCGCAAGCGACCGACCCAAATTTGGCGACCACACCAAAATAATCCCTTGTTTTTTGTGCAGCTTTGCTGTATAATGGAGATGTGTTTTATAATACGGAACGAAGGGAAGCGTTTTCATGGCGGAGCAATCGACCGTTCAATCGCTCGACCGCGCATTCGATTTGCTGGAAACTCTGTGCCGCAGCCGCAACGGCATGAGCATCGGCGGCCTGTCTGCGGAAACCGGCCTGCACAAAAGCACGGTTCACCGTCTGCTGACCAGCATGTGCGCGCGCGGCTATGTGCAGCGCGACGCGGAAACCAGCGTCTACCGCGCCGGTATGCGCCTGTGCGAGTTGAGCAGCTATATTGTGGATAATCTGGATATTGTTGAGAGAGCACGCGCGTCGCTTGAACGGCTCGAGCAGTGCACGGATGAGACGGTTCACCTTGTCATGCGCGACGACAAGGACATTGTGTACATCCATAAAGTGGATAATGGCTCGTCTGCCATCCGCATGTTCTCGCGCATCGGCATGCGCCTGCCGCTGTACTGTACGGGTGTCGGAAAGGCAATTCTTGCCACATGGAGCATCGCAGAGGTGCGCGACGTGTGGCAGCACAGCGATGTGCACGCGTGGACCGAGCACACCATCGTCGATGAGGACGCATTCTTCCGCGAGATCGACAAGGTGCGTCAGCTTGGTTATGCGCTCGACAATGAGGAGAACGAGCTTGGCGTGCGCTGCATTGCAGCCGCCATTCCGGACTACCGTGGACGCGCGTCCTACGCGATTTCGCTGTCCGCGCCGGTCAGCCGCATGACCGACCAGCGCGTGGCAGAGCTGCGTGCGCCGCTCATGGCTGCGCGGGACGAAATCGCGCGTGCGCTCGGTGGCAGCCGCTTTTGAGGAGGGCAGAGCATGAACACACTTTCGGTTGTACATGATGTGCTCCGGCGGCAGGTTCGGGAAGGCGATTTTTGTATTGATGCGACTGCGGGCAAGGGCAGAGACACAGCGCTGCTGTGCCGTCTGACAGGCGAAAACGGCCGTGTGCTGGCCTTTGATGTGCAGGAGGATGCCGTTCGGCAGACCCGCGAGCTGCTGGCGAAGGAGCACCTCAGCGCCGAGGTTTACCTCGACAGCCACGCTAACATGGCGCACTACGCCGAACCGGAGACGGTGGACTGCATCGTGTTCAATTTCGGCCGTCTGCCCGGCGGAGACCCGACAAAATTCACCACCGCAGAGACTTCACTGCCTGCTGTTGATGCGGGTCTGAAGCTGCTCAAAAAAGGCGGATTGATGGCGCTTGCGCTCTATTACGGCAAGGAAAACGGCTATGAGGAGCGCGATGCAATTCTGGCTCACTTGCGGGAACTCGACGACCGAACCTATACCGTGCTCGGCTGTGAGTGGATGAACCGCAAAAATGATCCGCCGCTGCCGATTTTCATCTGGAAGGAGTAACGAATTATGCCTTGGTGCCCGAAATGCGGCGCGGAATACGTCGAGAATGTTCGTAAATGCAAGGATTGCGACGTGAGGCTGCTCGACCATAAGCCGACACCGGACGAAATGCTTCCTCCGGACCCGAAGCCGACAGGCTGGCGGCGGTTTGTCACAAGAGAACGATTCCTGCGCGTGCTGAAAACGCTGATCGCCATTTTGCTGGCGCTGGCGGCTGCGCTGTCGCTGCAAGGATTACTGTAAACGTGTTGTAGATGTAAAAAGGAGAATGGAACGAATCCATTCTCCTTTTGTGCTGTCTGGGTTATTTTTGCTTGCGCAGGGCGCGGTGCATGATTTTGCCGGTTGCGGTGTGCGGCAGGGAATCAACGATGTTGTAGATGCGCGGCCACTTGTACGAGGACAGCATGGGACTGTTCGTGCAGTACTCCTTCAGCTCCTCAACGGTGAGGGAGGGATCGCTCGGCACAACATATGCCGCAACAACTTCGCCGCGCAGCTTGTCCGGCGCACCGATAACGGCGCTCTCTGCGACCTTGGGATGGTCGTTCAGTACGGCTTCGATCTGCGGCGGATAGATGTTCTCGCCTGCGGAAACGATCATATCGTCCTTGCGGCCGCGCACGGTGACGAACTCGTTCTCGTCCCATGTGCCGACGTCGCCGGTGTACAGAAAGCCCTTGTAGAACTTCTGCTCGGTCATTTCCGGGTTATTATAGTAACAAAATGCGCTCTTTGCCGGAGAGGAGATGATGATCTCGCCCTCGGCCACGTTGTCGTGCGGGACCAGGTCGTCCGGCTCGGAATGGGAGCCGTCCTCGCGCAGCTTTACGATGCGGACCTCGTCGTCCGTACACGAGCGGCCGGCCGAGCCTGCGTTATCCGGCAGGTCGAACGGGCGCAGAAATGTGTTCCAGAAGGATTCCGTCGTGCCGTAGCCGTTGAAAATGTTCGGCGTGAGCAGCTTCATATACTTCTCACATGCGCTCTTTTCAAACGGCGCGCCCATGGTGACAATGCCGCGCAGGGCGGACAGGTCGTGCGGGGTGCGCTCCTGCGTGCGGGCGAGCATGGCGATAATGGTCGGTACACCGATCAGGAACGAGATGTTGTACTTCGCGGCATATTCCAGGCAGCGCTTCGGTGCAAAATCGCGCAGAATGACAACTTCGCCGCCCGCATAGAGGGTCGGGCACGGGCCGCCGGAGTGGATGCCGCCGCGGTGGAACCACGGGGTCATGTTCATCGTGCGGTCGGTCGGACCGAGAGGGAAGTGCATCATAACGTCATGCGCGGAAAGCACCTCGTTGATATTGTTGATCGGCACGCCCTTCGGACGGTTGGTTGTGCCGGAAGTGTACAGACGGGTGGTCTCGTCGTAGATGTGCGGGTCGAAGTCGATCGGCGGGTCGTTCTCCGGCTGATCGGCAACGTAATCCGCATAGCGCACCTGACCGGCAGGTACGGCATCGTCCGCGCCGACAACGATCTTGATGGCAGGCTTGCTCTCGCACAGGTCGAGCGCACCGCCGGACAGCTCGCCGAACTCGGCGTCGTAGATGAAAGCCTTGGGCGTGCTGTCATCAATGACGAGTGCAATCTCGCCTGCGCCCTGCCGGTAGTTGACCGGACACGCGACCGCACCAATCTTGTGCGCCGCCAGATAGCAGAAAACAAACTCCGGCGAATTGAGCAGGGTGAACATGACAACATCGTTCTTGCCGACGCCGTCCGCGCGCAGCGCCTGCGCCAGACGGTTGGCTTCGGCGTTCAGTTCGCGGTAGGTCCAGCGGCGGCCGGAATGCGGGTCAAAGAGTGCCGGTCGGCTGCCGAAACGCGAAACATTGCGCAGGAAACCGTTCAGATAGGTGAAACGGGTTTCAAATGTGTCGCGGAACATGGAAATATCATAGGTGTATTCGTGACTCAAGGGATCACCTCTTAATAATTTGTATGGGGAATTAGCAATTCATAATTACCTCAGGGGATGGTTGTATATAGAGTTAAAAACTACTTAACGAATATCATAATACCACATAATCACGAAATTGCAAGAAGAAAAATCTTACAGGGACACAAGCTGCGTGCCGATGTCCCTGTTTGTTTATTGCTTGACAGGAGGAGAATTGCTGCACAAGCTTCTCACTCCTATCGCCTCACTGTTTCTCGTACCGAGCAACAATCAGGCTGGAATTCTGTCCGCCGAAGCCGAGCGAATTGCTCATTGCGGCGTTGATTTCCGCCTTGCGCGCGGTATTCGGCACGTAATCCAGATCGCATTCCGGATCGGGCTTTGCCAGGTGCAGGGTGGGCGGCAGAACGCCTTCCTCGATGGCTTTGATGCAGGCAATGGCTTCGGTCAGGCCGCCGGCACCCATGAGGTGGCCGGTCGCGGACTTGGTGGAGCTCATCGGCGGTGCGCTTTCGCGGCCGCCGAACACGGTCTTGACCGCCAGCGTTTCGGCCTTGTCGCCAAGCAGCGTGGACGTGCCGTGCGCGTTGATATAGCCAATGTCGGACGGCTGCATGCCGGCCCTCTTGAGCGCCAGCTTCATGCAGCGGGAAGCGCCTTCGCCGTCCGGGCAGGGCGCGGTAACGTGGTGTGCATCCGAGGTGTTCGCGTAACCGGCGAGTACGGCGTGGATTTTTGCGCCGCGGGCGAGTGCATGCTCCTCGGTCTCGATCAGGAGAGCGCCGCCGCCTTCACCGATAACGAAGCCGTCGCGGTCAAGGTCGAACGGGCGGCACGCCTGCTCAGGGTCGTCGTTTCGGCGGGAAAGCGCCTTGGCCTGCGACAGACCGGAAACCACGATCGGGCACAGAATGCTTTCGCCGCCGACAGCCAGAACCGCGTCTGCCTCGCCGGAGCGGAGCAGCATCGCTGCGGTCATGATGGCGTCGCCGCCTGCCGAGCATGCCGTATTGAGTGTCAGACTCGGGCCGTGAATGCCGTGTGCAATCGAGATCTGGGCGGCAGCGATGTTGCCGATGGTCATCGGCACAAAGCGAGGACCGACGCGCTTGCCTGTGTCGAACGCAGCCTGCGTCTGTGCAACGGTGGTAACGCCGTCCATTGCAGTGCCCATGACGATGCCGATACGGTCGCTTTCGCTCTCGATGGGCAGCTCACTGTCCTTGAGAGCCTCCTCGGCCGCAACAAAGGCAAACTGCATGAACGGGTCCATCGTGCGGGCCAGCGTTTTCGGCATGTAGGCAGCGGGATCGAAGTCCTTCAGCTCTGCCGCGATCTGCACGGGCAGTTCGGATGCATCAAAGCGGGTAATTTTTCCTACACCGCATTGTCCCTCCACCAGTGCGGACCAGTATGCGTCCACACCAATACCGATCGGCGTAACAGCGCCCATACCGGTGATGACCAATTTCTGTTCTTTCATGCTTGTTCCCCTACTTACTGAAATTTATGCGAAGGCCTGTCCGATAGTGATCAGGCAAATATATAATATGCGCTACTTAATAGCATTATAGCAGAAATGCACGGAAAAGAAAAGACACTTTACATAGTAAAGTGTTCAAATTTGTTTTGCACAGTGCCCCGGATTGATGCAGTATTTGCACAAAAAAGGAGACGGTCAGGGACCATCTCCTTGCAAATGCGTTATTTCTCTTTGGGCCGGATGTCGATGGACGGGTTGTAGGCATAGTAGTTCTTGGCATCCAGATTATCCTGCACAACGCGCAGCGCGTCTCCGAACCGCTGAAAATGCACGACTTCTCGTTCCCGCAGGAATTTGAGCGGCTCGCGCACATCCGGGTCGTCGATCAGGCGGAGAAGGTTGTCGTAGGTTGTTCTGGCTTTTTGCTCTGCTGCCATATCCTCAAACAGATCAGTGATCGGGTCTCCTTTGGACTGGAACGTTGCGGCGCTCCACGGCACACCGGAGGCCGACTGCGGGTAAATGCCGGTCGTGTGATCGACAAAGTAGGCGTCAAAGCCGCCTTCCTTGATCTGCTCAGGTGTGAGATTACGCGTCAGCTGGTACACGATAGCGGAGATCATCTCCATGTGCGCAAGTTCTTCCGTGCCGATGTCCGTCAAAATGCCCTTGCATTCCTTATACGGCATGGCGTACCGCTGGTTGAGATAGCGCATGGACGCACCCAGCTCGCCGTCCGGGCCGCCAAGCTGAGAGATAACAATTTTGGCGGTCTGCGGATTCGGATTCTTGATCTTTACCGGAAACTGCAATCGTTTATCGTATGACCACATCAGTCCTCAGCTCCTTCCCACGGCCACGGATCGTCGATCCACGTCCAATGTCCGCTGCAGGTATCCACCTCGCGGGCGGTCAGCGGACCGAATGCATCCTCGTACTCAGCGGCGGCCTTGTCAAACGCCGTGCGCATTTCGTTGTAGTATTTGAGCGCGGCAGCGTTGTCCGGATGGCCGTCGAGGTACTCGATCACCTCAACAAGCGCGAAATCGTACATGCGCACGCGCCCGAGCAGTTTGGCCTTGTCGGTCATTGCGGCACTGCCTCCTCTCCGAGAAACGGCTTGTCGAGTGCCGGGAAGATCGTGCCGCGCGAGAACGCCAGCACCGGATCATACGGCGTATCAAATTCCTGCGTCGGCACAAAGGCCATCGCAAGCGAAAGCAGACCGGCAGGAATACTCTCCTTGGTCTGTAAATGATTCTGCATGGTTATGCTCCCTTCGTATAAGGTAGGAGTTAGGAGATAGGAGTGGATAATGATTCACCCCGCCCTGCAATATCATCACGATACCTCCTAACTCCTCACTCTCAACATACGCCGTTGGGTCTTAACAAGTTCCGACATTTATGTTATACTAATAGTACTCTTATAAGGGGAGGCATGAAAAATGGAGCTTTCTGAAATCAGAGAACAAAGTGCGAAGGCGGCAGAGCAGGTTTGCGAGGCAGCCAAGCTGAAGATCGGCGACCTGTTTGTGGTCGGCTGCTCGTCAAGTGAGATCCTGGGCGAGAAGATCGGCACGCATTCCAGTGTAGAGATAGCCGAAGCGGTATTCGAGGGCATTCACAGCGTACTGCATGAGCACGGCGTGGAACTGGCGGCACAGTGCTGTGAGCACCTCAACCGTGCGCTGATCGTGGAGCGTGCTGTGGCAGAGCAGTTCGGTCTGGAGGAGGTCAACGTCGTTCCGCAGCCCAAGGCAGGCGGTTCGTTCGGCACGACCGCGTACAAGCGCTTTGATGATCCGGTGGCGGTTGAGTCGCTCAAGCAGAGCGCCTCTGCGGGCATGGACATCGGCGGAACGCTGATCGGCATGCACATCAAGCCGGTGGTCGTACCGCTGCGCATTGAGACCAAGAAGATCGGCGAAGCCGTTCTGCTGTGCGCACGCCGCCGTCCGAAGTTTGTAGGCGGCAGCCGCGCAGTCTATAACGAAAAACTTTTGTGAGGATTTTATGGGATTAAAAGCAGTTTTTTTCGATCTGGATGACACGTTATACACCAGCTTTCAGGCCGGGGACGCCTACGCCTACGAAAAGCTGGAGGAGTGGGCCATCAGCACGTTTGGAGACAAAGGCAAGGGGTTCGCGGACGCATTCCGCGTCAACCGCAAGCGTCTGGCACGGCAGCAGCCTGCCATGCCGCCTACGCATGACCGTGTGCTGTTTGCGCAGGGCGCACTCGAGCGCATGGGCCTGAACGCCGTTCGCTATTCGCGCGAGGCATTCCGCGTGTACTGGAATGCGGTGTTCGCTAAGATGACCTTGCGCCCGGGCGTGGCTGAGTTTTTGGATGAGCTGCGTGCGGCGGGCGTTAAGGTGGCCATCTGCACCAACATGCTGGCGGATATCCAGATGGAAAAGCTGGAGTACCTCGGCATTGCCGACAAGGTGGACTGCCTTGTTACGAGTGAGGAAGCCGGTGTGGATAAGCCGGGTTCGGCGATCTTCTGGCTGGCAATGCACAAATGCCGCTGTCTGCCGGAGGAGACCGTCATGGTCGGCGACAACTTCACGCACGATATTCAGGGCGCACTCGATGTTGGCATTGACGGCGTGTGGCTCAACTGGACGGACAAACCGAAACCGGTCGGTGAGCTGTCCTATACCGAGGTATGCACATTCGAGCAGGCAGCGGCGCATATCCGCACTTTGCTCTGATAAGTTAGGGAGGACAAGGAAAGACATGCAGCATTTTGACTACAAGCCGCACGGCGTATGTCCGATGAACATCTCGTTCGATCTGGACGGCGATACCGTGCACAACGTATCCTTCAAGGGCGGCTGCAACGGCAATCTGCAGGCAATCAGCCGCGTGGTCGAGGGCATGACCGTGGAGCAGATTGAAGGCTACTTCAAGGGCATTTCGTGCAGCGGACGCGGCACAAGCTGCTCGGATCAGTTGGCAACAGCGGTCCGTAAGGCGAAAGACGCGGAATAACATAAAAAGAACCGATATCCTGCGATATCGGTTCTTTGAGACTGTCGAAAAACTAACGTTTTCCGAGCAGTCTCTCGCTCGAAACCACGCTTTCAAGCGAAATCGAAGAAAAACCGCGCCCTGACGGGCACATTTTTTCTTCCCTTGTATAAATTCCGAGATACACAAGGTGAATTGCCGCATAGCGGCAAGAGAGGGTGGTCTGGACCATGCTCCCGGAATTTATGAATTTGCTTCGCAAATTCTATTTTATGCGTGCTGCCGCACGAAGCGTAAAAATTA